>DATESJ010000161.1:0-4727 GCA_035270885.1 Sedimentibacter sp.
GATATGAGTTCAATAGTGGTGCTTTGTTTAGAGCAGTTTGACATAGGCGAAGTTGAATTTAGTATTGAAGGATTGTCTTTTGAAGAGGCAGGATTGTATTTTGAGGATAGTAATGTAACACCTGTGTTTAACCAGTACTAAAGATGCCCTAACCCTATTTTTCAGAGTCTTTTTTCTGGAAAATAGCGGTAGGTCATTCGCAACGAAATCCCAATTTATGCGACTTTAGGAGCAAATGAATTGGTGATTGAGACTGCGGGATGCATGATGTAAGAGCCGGGGAGTATCTCCCCGGTTGTTTTTATTTTTTGTAGTTTTCTTTTGCTTTTATTGCGAAGTCTGGTGTTTGAATTTTGTCGTATGGGGCACCTTCTTCTATTTCTCCTGCTGACTTCATTATGTCAATAAGTCTGTTATAACCGTCTTCGCCAAGTACAAGGTCGGGGTTCCAAGCATTTAAATCTTTGTAATTTTGAACAATCTTAGCTAAAAACTCCACATCAGTATCTGCAAATTGAGGTAAAATTACTTCAGCTACTTCTACAGCTGTATGTTCATCAACCCAAACCATTGCTTCATAAAGGGCGTCGGAAAAGCCTTGAATAATTTCAGGATTTTTTTCAATATAGCTACCTAATGCACTATAGCATGTATATGGGATATATCCTGCAAGTCTTCCTACAGATTCAACAACATATCCATTTCCTTGTAATTCAAAAGTAGAGGCTAATGGTTCAAAAAGTGTTGTATAGTCTGCTTCTCCTGAAGCAAACGCACCTGCCATCATATCGAATTGAACGTCAGTTCTTACATCAATATCTACACCTGGAATTAAGTTGTTCTGTTTTAATACGTATTCTAATGCCATCAACGGCATTCCGCCTTTTCTGCCTCCAAGAATCGTATGACCTTTCAATTTGTCAATTGAAAAGTTATCATCCTTTTCTCTTCCAACAATAAATGAGCCATCTCTTTGAGTAAGCTGGGCAAAGTTAATTGCAGGGTCATCTCTTCCCTGGAGATAAACATAAACGCTGGCTTCCGGTCCCATAAAAGCTACATCAGCTTCACCGCTTACCATGGCTGCCATACACTTATCAGCACCTCCACCATTGGTTAATTCAACACTAAGGCCATGTTTTTCAAATAATCCCTGTTCAATTGCAACATATTGTGGTGTATAAAAAATGGAGTGAGTTACTTCAATCAGACGCACTTTCTGATTTTCTGCGGGTTTCTCATTACAGCCTGTGAGCACAATAGATGTAATAAGTAACATAACAATAAGTAGAGAAATAAATTTTTTCATTAAAATCCTCCCAAAATTAGTCTTACGAATATAATATTCAATTTGCCTATAAAGCGTGACAGTTACAGTTACTATTGAATTATATATTTTAAAAAATTAGTGGAAATTTAGTCTATCTTGTGATATATTAAATTTGTATGTAATTAAAGTACAATATAACAAAAGAATGCGAAAATTCAAAGTAAACAGGAGATTAAAATGGCTGTATCATTTTCGGATTTTTTAACGCAAATTACTACTAACCCGATGTTGCTGGTTACCACAATATTAACCTTGGCGGTTATATTGGTCAATGGTTGGACTGATGCTCCAAACGCTATTGCTACATGCGTTTCGACACGTTCTATATCAGCAAAATCGGCTATTTTAATGGCTGCGGTATTTAATTTTTTAGGTGTTTTTATAATGACTATGATAAATGCAAATGTAGCACAAACTATTTATAATATGGTTGACTTTGGGGGGGATTCCAAGGATGCATTAGTTGCATTATGTGCAGCTTTATTTGCAATCGTAACATGGGCAACTACTGCATGGTGGTTTGGTATACCAACAAGTGAAAGTCATGCCTTAATAGCTGGGATATCAGGTGCTGCTATTGCTTTGCATAATGGTTTCACAGGAATAAACGGCAGTGAATGGGTTAAAGTATTATATGGTTTAGTATTATCTACGTTTTTAGGGTTTGTTATGGGATGGGTTGTTGTAAAGATAACAGAATTTTTTTTCAGACGAATGAGTAGGGCAAAAGCTAATGTTTTTTTCCAAAATGCACAGGTTGCCGGCGGCGCTGCAATGGCATTTATGCACGGTGCTCAAGATGGACAAAAATTTATGGGAGTATTCTTGCTTGGAATATTTTTGGCTAATGGTCAGGCGAATGTTACCAATTTTCAAATTCCAATATGGATGATGCTCTTATGTTCAGCAATTATGAGTTTTGGTACATCCATAGGAGGATATAAAATTATTAAATCTGTTGGAATGGATATGGTAAGACTTAAAAAATACCAAGGCTTTTCAGCAGATATTGCAGCTTCTACTTGCTTGTTTATTTCTTCTATGACAGGAATACCAGTAAGTACAACTCATACCAAGACTACAGCAATAATGGGTGTAGGAGCTGCAAACAGACTATCTTCAGTAAATTGGGGTGTTGTTAAAGAAATGGTTTTGACATGGATTTTGACTTTCCCTGGATGCGGATTAATAGGTTTTTTAATGGCTAAATTATTTATGACTATTTTTTAATATATATGAGGTGAAAACATGGCAAGAAAGAATAGTTTTGATTATTTTGATGGTTTTATAAAATTGGCTGAATACAGCTATGACGCTGCCAAGCTATTGGATGATATTTTGAAAAATTTTGATGTTGATACTTTGCAGGAAAAAATGAAAATCATGCATGAAATAGAGCATACAGCTGACTTGGAGGGTCATGAAATAACCAGAAGGCTTGCAAAAGAATTTATTCCTCCTATTGAGCGTGAAGATATTATTATGTTAATTCATGAAATTGATGACATAACAGATTGCATTGAAGATGTGCTGCTTCATATGTATATGTACAATGTAAAAGAAATTCGCGTTGATGCAATTAAATTTTCCAATTTGATTTTATTGAGTTGTAAAGAATTAATTGAAACATTTAAGGAATTTAAAAATTTCAAGAAATCTAAGGAAATACATAACAAAATTATTAAAATAAATAGACTTGAGGAAGAAGGGGATAACCTTTATACTGAAATTGTTAGAAAGCTACACGTAACAACTAATAATGCAATTGATATTATGACATGGACTATAGCATACAATCGCCTTGAAAAATGTTGTGATGCTTGTGAAGAAGCAGTTAATATTGTTGAAAGTATAATTATGAAAAATTCATAAAATAAATTTATTTGTTAAAAATAATCTAAATATTGTTAAAAAATGTGTTGCAAAGAGATTGTAAGGTTGTTAAAATAAAACCACAGGAGGCGCATATATGATACATGATAAGATTTCACCAGCAGTAATAAGAAGATTACCTAAATATTACAGGTATCTGGGAGAATTAAACAAAATAGGAGTGAACAAAACCTCATCTAGAGAATTAAGTGAAATGACAGGTTTCTCAGCTTCTCAGATTCGACAGGATTTAAACAACTTTGGAGGATTTGGGCAACAGGGATTTGGATATGATGTAGGAAATTTAAGACATGAAATTGCAAAAATATTAGGTCTGGACAAAAAGTATAAAATAATAATCGTAGGTGCCGGAAATATAGGTCAAGCAATTGCAAATTACACTGGTTTTTATGAAGCTGACTATGAAGTAGTTGCTTTATTTGACAAAAATCCAAAACTTATAGGAATGTCCATGAGGAATGCATTGGTATTAGATGCTGACGATATAGAAGATTTCCTTAAACGAGAACATATTGATATAGCAGTTATCTGTACACCTAAGAGCGTAAGCCAACAAGTTGCAGAACAATTAGTGCAATGCGGTATAAGAGCTATATGGAACTTTGCTCCAAAAGATTTGAAAATGCCTGAAGAAGTACATGTAGAAAATGTTCATTTAAATGAAAGTTTATTCTCTCTAACTTATTATTACAACAAGATGAAAGAGAACCAATAATTTTTTCTAAAAACAGGAGTATGATGCTTCTGTTTTTTTCGTTTTTTAAATATAATAAAAATAAATTCGTTTGTCTAAAGTAAAGTATGTTTTTAGTACTTGAAATAATACTAATAGGGTGTTAAAATGGTTTTGTCCAGTAATATTGTTATTGTATTAGCAATATTTAAGATAAAAAAATAAATATATTTATTTTGGAGGTATAGTTATGGCAAAAGAGAATCTAAATCCATTGGAAAATTCTCAAAGACAAGTAAAAGCTGCTTGTGACGCTTTAGGATTAGACCCAGCTGTATACGAAATTTTAAAAGAACCACAAAGAGTTATTGAAGTTAACATTCCTATTAGAATGGACAACGGAGAAATGAAATCATTTAAAGGATTCAGAGCTTCTCATAATGATGCAGTTGGCCCAACAAAAGGTGGAGTTAGATTCCATCCAGGCGTATCATTAGAAGAAGTTAAAGCTCTTTCTATTTGGATGACATTTAAAGGTGGAGTAATGGGACTTCCTTATGGCGGAGGTAAAGGTGGAATTATATGTGATCCATTGACACTTTCACAAGGAGAATTAGAAAGACTTTCAAGAGGCTATATTGACAGACTTTATAAGTACTTAGGTGAAAAAGAAGATATACCAGCACCAGATGCAGGAACTAACGGACAAATTATGGCTTGGATGGTAGATGAATACAACAAGTTAACCGGAACTTCAGCATTAGGTGTTATAACTGGAAAACCAGTAGCATGGGGTGGTTCAGAAGGTAGAAATGAAGCAACAGGTTTTGG
>DATESJ010000162.1:0-3145 GCA_035270885.1 Sedimentibacter sp.
TGTTTCTTTAGGGTCCCATGCCCAGTATCTTGACCATGCATATTTTGCCCAAATAGCACCGGATACTATTACAACTGTCAACATAAGATATCCGAAAGCAATTACTCTATAGCTTAAATAATCACAGGCTTCTTCATCAGGTAAAATCTTATTTTTTGTACTATTCATATTTTTGCCGTTAAGCAAATACATAATTGCTAAACCACATGCAACCGCAAATGAGCCGTATGAAATTATAGCTGAACCTACATGGAATGATAACCAATTGCTTTGTAGAGCCGGCATCAATGGTTTTATATCTTTTGGAAGAACAGATGCATAACCCATTACTAAAAATGCAAGAGGCATTACAAAAGCACCAACAGATGTAAATTTATAGTAGAAATGAATAACCAAATAACACAATACTATACCCCAAGTAAAACTACTTGCAAATTCAAACTGATTGCTAAAAGGAAGTCTCCCTGATTCTATAATTCTAAGAATCATTGCAACAGTATGAATAATAAATCCTACTACTGATACATTAACTGCAAATTTCCCTATTTTTTCTTTACCTCCAACAAGATAAATGAAAAAACTCAAAGATGCTACAATATAAATTAAAAATGAAATGGTAAATGTCAATTCTCCGAAATAAGCAATGTTCATTGTTTTTCTCCCTTGGTTTTACTTTGTTCATTCAACATTCTTTTTATTTTAATGGTAAATCCCCAAATATTTTGTCTTGTTACCGGTATTACACTATCTGATGAAATTAATATATATTTAGGATAAAAGTAAAATGATAAAAGAATTCCTAGTGTTAAAATAATGCTTCCAATCAATACATAGTAATAACCAAAATCCTGTCTATACTGTAATCCTGTATATAAAACAGAATCAACAAACTCAATTGTTATATCATGGTATACTATAGGATCTCCTGCAGGTACAATGAATGAATCCACAAAACTTTCTTCATTGTATAGAACTACTGCATAGGCGGGATTTTTCACCTCTTGAGATAGTGTTATGGGGTTACCGGATCTGTCCATGCTAAAGTCAGGGAAATAACCATATAAAAATATAGTAAGATTTTCCGGCTCATAAAAGGTGTGAGGATTATCTTTCAATGTGCTTTCTTGAAGCACTCTTCCATCTTTGTCCTTAATTTGCATATTGCTTGCCCAGCCATAGTTAGACTGATAAAAATACATTCCATTAATATTAAGAGGATTGTTTACCCAAATTTTTTCTTCCTCTGGGGCTTGTCCATCTTCATGTACTGTTAATTCGCTGTAATATTGCCCTATAGATCCATCTTCTCTAAAGTCAATATAGAAATCATTTAATTTAAGAGAAAAATTATGCTCATCAAATTCCACTGTTTCACCGGGCACTAAATTTATAAACCCTTCTTGAACAAACATATTTCCTATTACAGCTCCTAAAATTATTACAACAATTCCTAAATGAGTTATAGATGAGCCAATGTAACCAATTCTGTGTTTAACAGCATATGTACCATCACTTCCATCGATAATTTTGAATTGTTTCTTTGTTAATACGTCTTTAACATTTTCAATATTCATACCGCTCTCATAAAGATTAGTACTTTTCTTTCCGCTTACAGGAACATAAGTGCTTTTCATTCTCTTTAACTGAACAGGTAGTATTTTTAGTGTACAGCCTACCAAGTTTATTATAAAAACAAACACTATACCGATGTAAATAATCGAACTGTAAACATGATCAAATTGTAGAAAAACCATAAGACTGCCAAAGGTCTTATACTGATGCAAATAAAACTCTAGATCCATTCCTTGTGGTATGACTGTACCTATTATGGAATATACAGCTATAATCAGGAACAATATAATACAAAATTTTAGGCTTGTTAGAAAATCTGTAAACTTTTTTAGCATTGTCTATCTCCCGGTCATTTTTTTACTTCGATTATATCACAAATAAATCCATATTTCCTTAATTCCTCCAACGTTTTTTGTTTCTTTTATTCTATTCTTTAGCATATATTCTTTGATGCAATTATATAATAGCTTTGATTTTCGGTCTAATACATAAAAATTATAGCATGTTATAGTTTTATGCTATAGCATGCTACTCGAAGCTTTATAGAACTCTTCTATGAAAGTTTCTCTATTTTAGGGGTACACCTTTATTACTTTTGAATCAATCCCTTCAATACATCTTTGTCAACTATTTCTATTGTTCCTCTTGAAAGTTTTAGTATGCCATGAGATTCAAAGCTTTTCAGCATTCTTGATACAACTTCCCTTGCACTTCCTATATATCTTGCAATTTGTTCATGGGTAAGCTTAATTTTATTGGATTTTGTTTTTACCATTTCATCATGGAGAAAAACTGCAAGCCTCTTGTCGAAACTCATGAATAATATTTGTTCCATAGCCCACATTACGTCCGAAAATCTGTCCGCGGCTTTTTTATACAAATAGTTCTCAACATATATGTTTTCCTGAGCTAATTCATTGAATGTTCCTACATTTAACAAATATATTTCCGCATCCTGTTCTGCATCAATTAATACTTCAAAAGTTATATTGCTTAATATACAGGAAGCAGATAGGACACAGGATTCTCCTTCAGGCAATCGGAAAAGTGTAACATCTCTTCCCTCTTCAGATAACATGTATGCTCTTAGTTCACCTTTTTTAACCACCAAATGACCTAAGCATTCCTTGTTTGCACTGTGCAAGTGTTCCCCCTTATTATATTTTACTGTTCTAAAAGTGTTTGTAAGCAGATGCTTTTCATCATTGCATAGTTTTTCCCAATAAGGTAGATATTCTTCTAAGTATAACAAGTCTTCCTTGTTTAACATTCAATCACCTCGTCTTTATTTTCTATATTATATCATAAGTTAGTTACCTTTTAAACAAAAATCACCCTTAGGGTGATTACAAAATTATAATTTTATTATATAATTAGCAAACCATTAAGGGGGTGTTTTTTTGAAAAAAGTTTTAGTGTTTATTTTAGTTTTAATGATGGTAGTTCCTTTTCAGGCATTTGCTTATTTAGAGCCTACAGAACTACAAGAAAAAGAAAACAAAGATTTTAATGGAATGTTTAAGATTGCGGTAAAATCTGAAGATAGATGGATTCATGCCGGCAATCTTGACTA
>DATESJ010000163.1:0-3241 GCA_035270885.1 Sedimentibacter sp.
CTTGGTTGAACAAACAAAAGTAGAAAAATTTGTAATGGAAAAATCTGCTTACCTAGATAAAGAAGCAGTTGCAGATTGGGCTGGAAATGCTGTAGCATGGCTTGAAGCACAGGATGCTTTCCTTGGAGTTGCAGGAGAAAATTTTGAGCCTGTAAAAAATGTTAATCGTGCTGAGGCAGCCTTGGTAGTATTTAATACATTGTTTTCAGAACCTGAGTCAGAATTATAATAATATAAAAGTAAATAAATGAGCGAAGAGCGATATTCGCTCATTTATTTTAAGGAGGTAAAAATGTTTAGAAAATTTACAGTTTGGCTCTTGATTGTCTGTATGCTTATAATGAATGCAATGCCTGTATTTGCAGCAGAGCCTGAGCTGATAATTACAGGAATGGGAGTGGAGGAAGAAGTAGTAATTTCAACAAATGACTGGGCAAAATACAAGATGGTTGAGAGAACCTTTTCAACGAACAACAGTCTTGGATTTCATAAAATTGTTAAAGCAAAAGGTTATGATTTGTTTGACCTAATGGGAAGTGGCCTAAAAACTGACAAAGATTATACAGTTAAATTCACTTGTTCTGACGGGTTTGAATTTACAAAGACAATCAGTGAACTGAAAAGTGCTTATTATTACAATGATTTTACTGTAGGAAGCAAGGCCTCAGTTATGCCTATGATTGCAAAACACACTAAGGTTTTAGCTGATTTTCCGAAAAATGTTTTTGCTCCGCCAGTTACATGGACGGATGCTGCCATAAGTGAAGAAAACATAGATAAGGATTTTCCAAAATTAATATTTGGACAAAACGATATTGATGACATGAATATGTCTAAATGGGGCAAAGAAGTAATAAAAATCACTGTAGGAGATGAAATAGAGATAGTTACTTCCTCATCACCTTACAAGCACATTGATAAAGAGGGTGAACCTTACAATGTTGATGCCATTACCGGAGCCACCTTTACAATTGAAGGACCTGCCGTTGAAGGATACAGAGCTATTTCATTAAGACAAATAGAAGAGGACACCAAGGGACAATTTTTAGTTACATATTATGAAAAAGTAGACGATAAAGTAGTTGAAAATTCTTATGAAGGAATTAATGTCAAATATTTGATTGACAATTATGTGAAAGCTAAGCCTAATGCAGGAAATATTACCTTTAAAGATAAATCAAGACAGACTATTGTAACTGTTGATATATCTGAGGCAGATAAATATATGGTTGCTTACGGCATCAATGAAGTACCCTTGGTATATTTGGATACAGAAGAGGGATATATCCAGGAGAAATATAACGACAACGGCTGCTTTAAATTAATATATGAGCAGGATAAAATTACAGCTAAAGAATTTTCTAATGTTGCATATATTTACATTGAAGAAAAGGATGCTAAAAATATTTATGAGCATAGTTATGCTCCATACAACAATCCAAAATATACGGACTATGAATTGATTATCCATGGAGATGCTTTAGGAAAAGAAGTAAGATATAAGGTTAAAGATATTGAAGCAATGACAGATCTTCATGCAATCCATGAGTACAGCCTCTCAAACAGCGAATATTTTTGGTACTACAATACCTTTAAAGGTGTGACCTTGTGGGATCTTCTTATAAAAGCTGGACTTGATAAAAATATTGATGAAAATACTCAGATTAGATTCGTTGCAGCAGACAATTATAATTTTGCTCCAATGACTATAAAACAAATTAAAGACAGCTCCTTGTACGGATATTATGAAAAAAGTGCCTTAGATACAGGTGACGGCACATTCCCTGGAGAGTATGTAGATCCTATTCATACTAATTTGCCTGTCTTAGTTGCTTATGGATTCAACAAATATCCCTATGTAAATCGTCCAACTGACGAAGGCTTTAATCCTGGTCTTGGCAATGATGGGGGACCCCTTAGAATAATTTTTGGCAAAACAAATTATAATGACACCAACGGTTCAAACCAAGTACAGTTTGTAAAAGAAATAATTATTGGCCAAGGTCAATCACTTGCAACAGATACTCAGGGAACAGGCTCAGGAGTTAGCACAGAAATAGAAATGGATGAATCATGGAACCATAATCAAGGCCTTTATAAAGAATATTTGGATATACCGGTTCTTCGTGTAACAGGTTCTCAAGTTAAAGAACCAATGACATTTACCTTAAGGCAACTTGAAGCAATGGTGGAGCATTCGGTGAGAGACACTTACACCGGTGACGGTATCAGACAAATGCAGGGTCTTGTTCTTTGGGATTTAATCAATGAAGTTGTAGGTCTTAAGGATGATGTAGATGTTCCCAGCATTAGAGTATTTAGCGGACAAAACTACAACCAAATACTAAGAAGTAATGAGCAGCTAGTAAATGGAGTTTTGAATTCTCAAGGACAAACCAAGAAAATAATTTTAGCTTATGCAACAGAAGGCTATCCATTAGTACCCGATGAAGGAAGTGTTGGATATGTAAACAACAATGCTTATGGACCATTGAGACTAATTATCGAAGAAAGTAAATCTATGTGGATTAAGTGGACTGACTGCATAGTAGTTGGTACTGGAGAATATGAAGCCCCTGAAATGAAGGATGTAAAAGAAGATATTCTTTTTACAGATGTTGAAAATCATTGGGCAAAAGACAGCATAATGCAAATGACATCATTAGGCTATGTAAAAGGAAGCAACGGCTATTTCAGACCAAATGACTCTATAAGCAGGGCTGAATTCGTTTCACTGATTGTAAGGGTTTTAGGTATCAAAGACCATGTTACCATAGAATTTGACGATGTAAAAGCTAGTGACTGGTTTGCCCAAGACATAGCTTCTGCATATGCAAAAGGTTTGGTAAAAGGATATAGTGAAAAATCATTTAAGCCCAATTCACCTATCACAAGACAGGAAATAGCTTCAGTTATAGGCTCTTTGTTAATAGATGAAGAAATTAATACAGATGATGTACTATCTGTTTTCAATGATGAAGTTGCAGACTGGGCAAAAGTATCTGTTGCAAAGACAGTCAAAGCAGAAATTATTAAAGGACTCCCCGGCAATGTTTTTGCAGGAAGGCAAAATGCAAGCAGAGCAGAAGCAACAGTAATGCTTTTAAGATATTTAAATAAATAATTTTATTGAATGAAGGTACTTTGTTGTTTATACAATAAAAATAGGGGGAGAAACAATTCTCCCCAACCTTTTTGAAGAGGTGTTAATATGAAAAAATATTTGATTATTATATTGATT
>DATESJ010000164.1:0-7687 GCA_035270885.1 Sedimentibacter sp.
GCAAAACCTAATTCTGAAGATGTACCCTCTAATCTTGCATGGGTATCATTAGTGTGAATAATAGTAATTTTAGTGATTTCTGCATCTTCTGCAAAAGCAAAGCTGAAACTGCTTAGAATTAATAATGCTACTAATGTTAAACTTAATACTTTTTTCTTCATACTTTTCCTCCTAAGATTTTATTATTACCATATTTATATTATACAGGTAGTCATTTCTAATATCAAGAGAACATTTTCCAATTGTTCAATTAAATAAATTATAAATAAGTATAAAAAACATTGACAATAATATAAATTTTCTATAAGATAGAGTCATTATTAATAGTTTACTTTGAAGAGGAATAGTAATTATACATGGTCTCTAGAGAGAAAATCGCTGGTGGAAGATTTTTGGCCTTCTGTATTATGAACCCGCCTTGGAGTAATTTTGAAATGAGATGCTGCTAATGCAGTAATTAGAGTGGTACCGCGGAAATCCGCCTCTAAATTTTTAGAGGCGGTTTATTTATTTATGAGACCACTGATAGCAAATAAATCGGCGTACCATGCGTATGCCTTAATGAAAGGAGAAAAAATGGCTAAGAAAGAAAAAGAATTTGTAAAAGAAATAACACCTATGGAAGAAGACTTCAGCAGATGGTATACAGATGTAATAATGAAAAATGAATTGGTTGATTATTCGCCTGTAAAGGGATTTATGGTTATAAGACCTTACGGATATGCCCTTTGGGAAAGAATTCAAGAGTATGCCGACGCGAAATTTAAAGCAACCGGACATAAAAATATGTATTTTCCTTTATTAATTCCTGAAAGTTTATTAAATAAGGAAAAAGAACACGTGGAGGGATTTGCTCCTGAAGTTGCATGGGTAACACATGGAGGGAACCAGGAATTAGGTGAAAGATTGGTTGTGAGACCAACATCCGAAACAATTATATGCCATATGTATGCAAAATGGCTTAATTCTTACAGAGACCTACCATATTTGTATAATCAATGGTGCAGTGTAGTAAGATGGGAAAAAACAACAAGACCTTTTTTGAGAACATCAGAATTCTTATGGCAGGAGGGACACACTCTTCATGAAACTGAAGAAGAAGCTCAGGCAGAAACACTTCAAATGCTAGATATATACAGACAGGTAGCGGAAGACTTAATGGCTATGCCTGTTGTTATAGGACAAAAAAGCGAAAAAGAAAAATTTGCAGGAGCATATGCCACATATACTATGGAAGCATTGATGCATGACGGTCAAGCATTACAGGCAGGAACGTCTCATAATTTAGGACAGCATTTTACCAAAGCTTTTGAAATTAAATTCCAAGGCAGAAACGGTCAAGAAGAACATCCATATCATACATCATGGGGAATTTCCACAAGATTAATTGGCGGTTTGATAATGGTTCATTCTGATAACAGGGGATTAGTGCTACCTCCAAAAATGGCACCTATTCAAGTTGTAATAATTCCAATAGCTCAAAAGAAAGAGGGTGTTCTTGAAAAGGCTAATGAATTATATGAGAAACTTAATGCAAAAGGAATCAGAGTTGAGCTTGATGACAACACAGAATATTCACCAGGCTGGAAATTTAATCAATACGAAATGAAGGGTTACCCAATACGTATTGAAATAGGACCAAGAGATATTGAAAACAATCAAGCAGTTGCAGTAAGAAGAGATAAACTTGAAAAAGAAATGATTTCACTTGACAATATCGAAGACACAATACATGACATGCTTGAATCAATGCAAAAAGAATTATTTGAGAAAGCAAAAGCTCACAGAGAGGCAAACACATATATTGTTGAAGATTATGAAACCTACAAAAAAGACCTTCCAAACCGTCCCGGATTTGCCAAAATGATGTGGTGCGGTGAAAGAGAATGCGAAGATAAGCTAAAAGAAGAAACTGGTGCAACAATCAGATGTATTCCTTTCGAACAAGAAAATTTAGGAGACAAATGTCATATTTGCGGAAAACCTGCAAAACATATGATTTACGCAGCACGAGCATATTAAAGACTGCGAGATATCCTAACCCCATTTTTCAAAACAAAAATAAGATCCTATCCTTCGCTCATGATGTCATATTTAACAGTGTCATCATGAACTCTGGGAAGGGTCTTTTTTATTTTATTTATTTTTATTGACAATTGTTAATAGAACTGTTATTCTGTGTAAGTACTTACTTACATAAGGAGGCAATAATATATACTATGGATAAACAAATAAGGACACGGATGAGCAGGGAAGACAGAAGGAATCAAATACTTAACTCGGCTTTAGAGGTATTTGTGGAGAAGGGCTACAATGGCACAACTACTCAGGATATTGCAAAGTCTTCTAATGTTTCTGAAGTAACATTATTTAGATATTTTTCTTCCAAACAAGAAATTTATATGGAAGCAATAGAACCTATAATTATTACTACTTTAGAAGATTCTATCGATGCAACAAAAGACTTAAATCCAAAGGAAAAATTAAGAAATATCATAATAGAAAGAATTAGACTAATTTCTAAATATCACAAGGTTGTAAGATTAATACTTATGGAAAATCAAGTTAACCCTGAATTAGGTGATTTAAATTATATTAAAAGGATTTCTGATTTAATGAAGAATTCTATTGATAAAATGGGAGTAAAATTTACTAACAATGAATTTACCTTGAGAGTATTAATGGGCAGCATTTTATCTTTTCTATATTTACCTGAAACAAACGAGGCTTACATTGATCAATTTGTTAATAATATCATTGAAAATATTAAAATAGAGGGGGCTAACAATGGCTAATAAACGTAAAATAATCCAGGTGATTTCTTTAATTATCTTCGCTGCATTGATAGTTTTAGGGAAAGTCCAGTTGTGGATGGTAGTATTTTTAGGAGGCTTATTACTATCAACAGTAAAGGGAAGGCTTTATTGTGGATATGTATGTCCTATAAATACTGTAATGGAGGTAGTTGATAATGATGCAGCTAAAAGAAAAAGAAAAAGATTCAAAACTCCAAAATGGGCAAAAAGTAATATAGTTAGACTAGGTATATTGGTTCTTTTCTTTATTACATTTGTTTTTGTTCAAAAAACAGGTAAAAAGTTACCTGTATTACCGGCATTATTTGCTCTTGGTATTTTCCTTACTGTATTTTTTGAACCAGCCTTTTGGCATAGATATCTATGCCCATATGGTACACTATTTTCACTTTTCTCAAAGAAAAGCAAGGTTGGATTCAAAATATTAGAGGAAGGCTGTATAAAATGCGGAATGTGTGTTAGAAATTGTCCAGCTGATGCAATTAAGCAAGAAGATAAAAATACAGTTCCCTATATATTTCAAAGTGACTGTATAGTATGTGGTAAATGTGAAGCTGTATGCCCAACAAAAGTCATATCCTATGACAATGCAAAGTCAACAGAAGCAGTATAGTTTTTAATATAGCAGAAACATTCTTAAACAGGCCTTTGACAGGCTCTGCCTGTGAGAAGGTCTTTTTTTGCAAAAATAGCACAATATTCAATATTAAATGGAGGATTTTATGAAAATGTTAAAGGGTAAAGGTAAAATTTTAATCATGCCGGCTGTCATTTTGCTTGTACTGATTGCAATATATGTTTTTAACAGTGCACAAAAAAATGATTCAGCAATTGTTTATGCTGACGGAGCTACATTTATTGAAGCATCCGGCACAGTGGAAAACAATTTAATATCTGTTAGCAGTGAAGTTACTGGAACGGTTTTAGAAACTATGACAAGTGAAGGTGACTTAATAACAAAAGGAGATACTCTAGTAATAATAGAAAATACAGCTTTACAGAATCAATATAATCAATCTTTGATCAATCAACAATTAGCAGAAGAAAATATTATAATGCTTGAAGGTAGTATAACTAATTTAACCATTCAAAATGCAGATGCAACGCAACAAGCTCATAACGCCTATTTATCTGCAAAAGCAGAATATGATAAAGTTATGGATGGAGCAAGCGAAGATGAAATTAAGCAAGCAGAAGAAACGTTAAGTCAGGCAAAGACAAATTTAGATTATGCAAAAACAAATTTAGATAGAAGCAAAGAACTTTTTGATGAAGAGGCAATATCTCAAAGCAAATACGATGAAGCTCTTAAAACATACAATGTAAGCGAAGCACAATATAATGTTGCTCTTTCAAAACTTAACTTGATTAATTCATATCCTACAGAAACATCCTCATCTGCAGCAGAAAGCAAAATGCTTCAGCTGAAAGCTGGATATGAACTTTCAATTTCAAATGGAAATACACAGCTGAGACAATTGGAAAGTCAGCTAAGTATAGCAAAAGTTCAATTAGTGCAAGCAAACAATACAGTAGAACAAACTAAAAGAGAATTGGATAAATTAAATATAAAATCACCTATTGACGGTGTTGTTAATTCATTATTTGTTAAAGAAGGTGAATTTGCTACAGCAGGAAAGCTTACAGCTGAAATATTTAATCCTGAAAATATTGAAATAAATGCTTACGTATCTGAAGCTAATATAGGAAGAGTAATAGTAGGACAAGAAACTGTAATATCAATAGATTCATACGAAAATGAGTATTTTACAGGAAAGGTAACAAAAATAAATAATCTTGCTGAATTCACGCCTAAAAACATACAAACCAAAGAAGAAAGAGTTAATACAGTATTTAAGGTAACCATCAAAGCTATAGAAACAGATGGTGCGCTTAAACCGGGAATGCCTGCAGATGTTAAAATAAGGATTGATTAATATGGAACATGAAATCATAATATCTTCCTTGACTAAGAAATTCGGTGATATTACTGCGGTAGATAATTTAAATATTGAAGTAAAGAAAAATACTATTTTTGGATTAGTTGGACCAGATGGAGCAGGTAAAACCACAACCATGAGAATGCTATTATCTCTTTTAACCCCTGACAGTGGAACTGCTGAAATTGGTGGATATGATATTCTTAAAGAAAGTGAAGAAATAAAACAACATATTGGGTATATGCCTCAAAGATTCAGCTTGTATGGAGATCTTACAGTAATGGAAAACCTTGAGTTTTATGCTGAGGTTTATCAAGTGCCCAATAAAGAAAAAAAAGAGAAAATTAAAGAATTGCTTGATTTCAGCAATCTTACCAACCATTCATATAAATTGGCGGATCAACTATCAGGCGGAATGAAGCAAAAGTTAGCATTATCTTGTAATTTGATTCATACTCCTAAATATCTTCTCTTAGATGAACCAACTATAGGAGTTGATCCTGTGGCAAGAAGAGAATTTTGGAAAATATTGTTTGAATTAAAAGAAGGGGGCACTACCATATTTGTTAGTACACCTTATATGGACGAAGCTGAAAGGTGTGATGAAATAGGGCTTATGAATAATGGCAGAATAGTAAAAACTGATACACCTGCCAATATAATTAATAATTTTGAAAACCCTATAATATGTGTAACATCTGAAAATAATCATTTGGCAAGGGATATAGCTTTAAAAGAAGAATATGTCACAGATTCATATTTGTTTGGTGAAGAACTTCATATTATTGCAGATGATAGCGACAATGCTATTAAGGAATTATTGAAAAAGTTTGAAGCAAATAATATGAAAGTAGCTATCACAAAAACAAGTCCCTCTCTTGAAGACGTATTTGTAAACATTATTAAAAGTGAAAAGAGGCGATAATATGGAATATGCAATAAAAATTGAAAATTTGACTAAAAGATTTGATGATTTTATCGCCGTAAACAATGTTTCTTTTAAAGTTAAAAAAGGTGATGTTTTTGGGTTTTTAGGTCCAAATGGCTCAGGTAAAACAACAGTTATAAGAATGATTATGGGACTCATAAGCCCAACGTCAGGGACTGGAAGTGTTCTTGGGTATGACATGTCAAAAGACAGCGAGAAAATAAGATCTAACATTGGATATATGTCTCAGAAATTTAGCTTGTATGATGATTTAACTGTAGATGAAAATTTGGATTTTTATGCAGGCGTTTACAGTGTACCTAAAGATAAAATAGAAAAAAAGAAAAAAGAAATTTTAGAAATGGCTGACCTTGTAGGCAAAGAAAATATGATAACATCAAATCTTTCCGGAGGATGGAAGCAGCGTCTAGCCTTAGGTTGTTCCATAATACACGAGCCTGAAATTCTGCTTTTGGATGAGCCTACAGGAGGGGTTGACCCCATTGCAAGAAGACAATTTTGGGATGTTATATATGATTTATCTAAGAAAGGAGTTACTGTTTTAGTAACAACTCACTATATGGATGAAGCAGAACATTGTAATTCTATTGGATTTTTATATTATGGTAATATCCTGTCTTTAGATACACCTAATGGTATGAAGGAAAAAATAATTGATGGAGACATTGTTGAAATTAAAGTAGATAACACATTAAAATCAATTGAATTGTTAAAGGTAAAAGATAAAGCAAGAGATGCATCTGTTTATGGTGCTGGAATACATGTGATGACAGAAGCTAATTCGGATTTGGATGATTTAAAGGAATATTTAACTCAAAATCAGATACAGGTAGTAAGTATAAAGAAGGTTAGACCATCATTGGAAGATGTGTTTGTTTTTCTTGTTGAAAAGGAAAACAGAAAATAAATATTTGGAGTTTAATAATGAATTATAAAAGAATATTATCGATTATTCGAAAAGAATTTTTTCAGATAAAGAGAGATAAAAGAACCATAGCTATTATAATTTTGATGCCTATAATGGAATTGTTACTGTTTGGATATGCTGCTTCAACAAGCGTAGATCATATCCCCACTATTGTATACAACAATGATATAGGAATTGAAAGCAGGGAACTTTTGGACAGTTTTGAAAACTCTCAATATTTTGATTTGGATTTTCAAGCTGAAAGTATGGAAGATATACAAACATATATTGACAACGGACATGCTAAGGCAGGAATAGTAATACCGTCTGGCTACTCTAACGATATAAAGAATGGAAAAGTAGTTCAAATACAGCTTATAGTCGACGGCTCAGACCCAACAACTGCACAGACTATATTGTCAAGTGCCGGAGGAGTAGTTCAGTCCAAGTCCATAGAGATAATTAAAGAAGTTAAGGGAATGTCAATGCCCCAGGTTTTGGATTTGCGAAGTAGAGTTTGGTATAATCCAAACATGAGTAGCATTAACTTTAATATTCCCGGGCTCATAGGCGTCATACTGCAAACTGTAACCCTTATGCTTACATCATTTTCAATAGTAAGGGAAAGAGAAAGAGGGACAATGGAACAACTTATTGTAACACCAATAACTAAAATGGAGTTAATGGTGGGGAAAATTGTGCCTTATGTAATAATAGGATTTGTGGATATAGTTTTAGCATTAGCTTTAAGTGTATTCTGGTTTAAAATATCTATTGCAGGAAGTATAACCTTACTCTTACTATTTTCATTAATATTTTTGTTCGGTTCATTAGGTGTTGGTCTTGTTATATCAACCATATCCAAAAGCCAGCTTCAGGCAATGCAGCTATCTATGTTTATGATTATGCCTAATCTATTGCTTTCCGGATATATGTTCCCAAGAGAAGCAATGCCTGCATTTATTAATTGGATTAGCAACTTTCTTCCTTTAACTTATTTCATAAAGGTTTTAAGAGGAATAATTTTGAAAGGAAACAACTTTTCACAGCTCTATCAGGAATTTATAATACTGAC
>DATESJ010000165.1:0-3561 GCA_035270885.1 Sedimentibacter sp.
TACAAGACAAGAACAAGATGAATTTGCAGTAAGAAGCCAAAACAGAGCAGAAGCAGCAATTAAGAGCGGTAGATTTAAAGATGAAATTGTACCGGTTTTAATACCTCAAAGAAAAGGTGACCCCATAGTAGTAGATACTGACGAATATCCTAAATTTGGAGCTACAATAGAAGGTATGGCAAAATTAAGACCTGCTTTTAAAAAGGATGGAACTGTTACTGCTGGTAGTTCATCAGGTATAAATGATGGTGCAGCTGCTGTATTGGTAATGTCAAAGGAAAAAGCTAATGAACTTGGAATCAAACCTTTGGCTACTATTGTATCATTTGCATCTGCAGGAGTTGATCCAACAATAATGGGTTACGGACCTGTTCCTTCATCTAAGAAAGCATTAGCGAAAGCTAATATGACTATAGAAGATATTGACCTGATAGAAGCTAATGAAGCTTTTGCAGCACAATCCTTAGCTGTAGTTAAAGATTTGGGATTAGATCCTGAAAAAACTAATGTTAATGGCGGTGCTATAGCATTAGGACACCCTATAGGATGTTCAGGTACAAGAATCCTTGTTACCTTAATCCATGAATTGGTAAGAAAAGATGCCCGTACAGGCTTGGCAACATTATGTATAGGCGGAGGCCAAGGTACTACACTTATTGTGAAAAGATAAAAAGGAGGACGTCTTCTTCATACAGAAATTAATCCTTTATATACTGTTGAAGATGTACAAAATGCAACAGGTGCTACTTTAATAATTTCTGAAAACTTAATAACAATGGAAACACAAAATTAAATTTATTAAATAAATGGAGGATATAAAAAAATGCTAAAAGACAAAGTATGTATTGTAACAGGAGCTGCAAGCGGTATAGGTTTGGCAATAGCTGAAACTTTCGCAAAAGAGGGAGCAAAAGTAGTTATGGCGGATGTTAACGAAGCTAAATTACAGGAAGAATCTGTAAGAATTGGTGCAATCTATTTTAAGGGAGATTTAAGCAAACGTGACGATTGCAAAGGCTTAGTAGAATTTACAGTTGAGAAATATTCAAAGGTTGATGTATTGGCAAATGTTGCAGGTATTCAAACTGTAAGCCCAATCGAAGATTTCCCAGAAGACAAATGGTACTTTATGATGGATTTAATGTTAACAGCTCCTTTCCTATTAACAAAATATTGCTGGCCTTATATGAAGGAACAGGGCTGGGGAAGAATTATTAATATGGGTTCAATTCATGGACTTATTGCTTCTGAATATAAATCTGCTTATATAACTGCTAAACATGGTCTTGGTGGTTTAACAAAAACATCTGCTGTAGAAGGTGGAAAATATGGGATTACTTGCAATATGATTTGTCCTTCATATGTTAGAACACCGTTGGTTGACAAACAAATTGCTGACCAAGCTAAAACTCACGGAATACCTGAAGAAAAAGTTATATCTGACATCATGCTTACAAAAGCATTTGTTAAGAAGTTATTAGAACCTAAGGATGTTGGTGAATTTGCTAAATTCTTATGCTCACCTACAGGAGATTATATAACAGGTGCAATGCTCACTATTGACTGCGGTTGGACTGCATCTTAAAGTTATTAAGGAGTGCAGATTTCTGCACTCTTAGTATAAAAAAATAAAAACGGAGGATATTATATGTTTGGAATTATTTTAGGATTAGTATTATTAATGTTTTTAGCATACAGAGGATATTCAATTCTTTGGGTTGCTCCAGTATGTGCTTTAGTTGTTGGTTTAACAGGTGGACTTAATCTACTTGATATGTACAAAGAAACTTATATGACAGGTCTTGCAGGTTATGTAAAATCTTGGTTCCCAGTATTTATGTTTGGTGCAATATTTGGTCATTTAATGGATTATACAGGTGCAGCGAAATCTATTGCTCACTGGTTAACTCAGACATTAGGTGCTAAAAGAGCAATCATGGGTGTTGTAGTTGGTTGTGGCGTTTTAACTTATGGTGGAATAAGCTTGTTCGTTGTTGTATTTGCTATGTATCCATTAGGACTTGAATTATTCAGAGAAGCAAATATTACAAGAAAATTACTTCCTGGTGCAATAGCTCTTGGATCATTTACATTTACTATGACAGCTATCCCTGGAACTCCACAAATTCAGAATATTATCCCTACTAACTATTATGGAACTACTCCTACTGCAGCTCCTATAATGGGTATTCTTGCAGCAGCTTTGATGTTTGGATTGGGTATGGTTTGGTTATCATACAGAGAAAAGAAATTTACTGCAGCAGGTGATGTATTTACTGAACCAAAAGGCAAAGAAGCAGTTGAAGTGGATTATACAAATTTACCAAATCCTTTCCTATCATTTTTACCATTAATTACTGTTATAGTAACAATGAATTTCTTAGGTTGGGATATAATTCTTGCTTTATTAAGCGGTATTGTTCTTTCAATGTTAATTAGCTTCAATAAATATAAAGGATTTACAAAATCAATCTCTAATGGTGCGGTAGGTTCAATTACAGCAATACTTAATACAGCAGCAGCTGTTGGTTTTGGTACAGTTGTAAAATCAGTACCAGGCTTTGCGGTATTAACAGAAGTATTGTTAAACGTACCTGGAACTCCTCTTATATCTGAAGCAATTGCAGTTAACTTACTTGCAGGTGCAACAGGTTCAGCATCAGGTGGTATGAGTATAGCACTTGAAGCATTAGGAGAAAAATACATGGCAATTGCAGCTGAAACTGGAATCAGCCCTGCAGCATTCCATAGAGTTGCATCCTTAGCATCAGGCGGTCTTGATACTCTTCCTCATAACGGAGCAGTTTTAACATTGTTGGCAGTAACAGGGATGACTCATAAAGATTCTTATATAGATATTATGATGACATCACTTATACTTCCTGTAGTTTCATCAATACCAGCTATATTATTAGGAAGTTTAGGTATTTACTAAAATTATAAAATCAATTATAATAAAGGTGTAGCTATGCTACATCTTTATTCTTGATAATACTTTGTTAATATTTTAATCAATAGGAGGAAAAAATGAAATTAGAAGACATTAAGAAAATCGGCGTTGCCGGTGGCGGAACAATGGGCTCAGGAATAGCTCAAATATTTGCTCAAAACGGTTATGAAGTTGTTGTAACTGATATTGCAGAAAAGTTTTTGGAAAACACAAAAAGAATTATTTTGTTAAACCAGAAAACTTTAATCAAAGAAGGGTTACTAACTGAAGAACAGGCAGTAGAATCACTGAAGCACATTTCTTTCTCTACAGATAAAAGTGTATTTGTAGATGCAGATTTAATCATTGAAGCAATTATTGAAAAAATGGAGATTAAACAAGACTACTGGAAAGAAGTTGAGTCAATAGCACCTGAAACTTGTATATTTGCCACTAATACTTCAGGACTTAGTATTAACGGAATATGCTCTAAATTAAATAATAAGGCAAGATTTATAGGAATGCATTGGTGGAACCCACCTCATATTATTCCTTTAATCGAATTAATTAAAAACGACGAAACTTCTGATGAAGTTGTTGAAGTTTTAAAACAATTAGTTGATAAAGTAGGC
>DATESJ010000166.1:0-12755 GCA_035270885.1 Sedimentibacter sp.
CCCACTCTTTCTGATTGTATGACCTAACCCCATATGTTCGAGTGATAGCGAAGAACAGATGGATGGTAGGTCAACCGCAAAGAATGCCAAATTTGTGCGACGAAAGGAGCAAACAAATTTGTTGCATTCCCCTGCGAACATTGGGTAAAGGAGAATATATGAGCAAGAAAAACATTGAGTCTTCTGTTTGGAAAATTACAGAAGATATATTACAATCTACAGAAATTGAATTAGTAGATATTGAATATGTAAAAGAGGGGCCCTTTAAGTATTTGAAAGTATACATAGATAAACCGGACGGAATAACTGTGGATGATACTGCTGATGTAAGCAGAATGTTAAATAAAAAATTAGATGAGATTGATTTAATAAAGGAACAATATTTTTTAGAAGTTTCATCACCTGGAGTGGAAAGACCTTTTAAAAAAGAAGCAGACTTTTTAAATAATATTGGCAATGTTGTTGAAGCAAAGTTTTATAAACCTATTGACGGCAAAAAGTCTGTAAATGGCATATTAACCGAAAAGAATGAAGATAATATTGTAATTAAATCAGGAGATGATATTCTTATGATTGAACTTAAGGATTTGTCAAAAATAAATAGGGTAATAGAGGATTTTTAATGGAGGTCATTTTAAAATGAACAAGGAGATTTTAAATGCGTTAAGCGAATTAGAAAGAGAAAAGGGTATTCGCCAAGACGTTGTATTGGAGGCTATAAGGTCTGCATTGGAAACAGGTTATAAGAAAAATTTCAGCAAAGCTACAAACTTCAGTATTGACATTGATAAGGAACATGGTGAATATAAACTATTTCAAGATAAAACTGTTGTAGAAAGTGTTGAAAACCCTAATCTGGAAATTTCATTGGATGAAGCAAGAACAATAGATTCAAAATTTGAATTGGATGATATAGTCAAAATAGAAATTAAACCCAAAAAAGATTTTGGACGTATAGCAGCTCAAACAGCAAGACAAGTAATTCTTCAAAAAATTCGTGAAGCTGAAAGAGAATCGATTTTCAGTGAATTTTATGGAAGAGAATCCGACATTTTAACAGGTGTAGTACAAAGAGAAAGTAAAGGAAACATATTTGTTGATTTAGGCAAAATAGAGGGTGTACTTTCTGTAAATGAACAAATACCCGGAGAAGTATACAATCCTGGAGACAGAATTAAGGTTGTAATTTTAGAAGTTAAAAACACAGGAAAAGGTGCTAACATAATGCTGTCAAGAAGCCATCCAAATCTTGTGAAAAGATTGTTCGAATTGGAAGTGCCTGAAATACATGATGGAACTATTGAAATAAATTCTATATCAAGAGAAGCAGGCTCAAGATCTAAAATCGCTGTTTTTTCACATGATCCAAATGTTGAACCTATTGGCTCTTGTGTTGGGAATAAAGGTAACAGAGTTAAAAACATAATTGATGAAATAAACCAGGAAAAAGTTGATATAATAATTTACGAAAAAAATCCTGAAAAATTCATCGCTAACAGTTTAGGACCTGCAAAGATAGTAAAGGTTACTGCTAATGAAAAAGAAAAAACTGCTGTGGCTGTTGTGCCAGACAATCAACTTTCTTTAGCAATTGGAAAGGAAGGACAAAACGTAAGACTCGCTGCAAAACTTACTGGATGGAAAATTGACATAATAAGTGAATCCCAAGAGATAGAGCGCTCTGAGGAGGAAATATGAAAGCACGCAAAATACCTATGAGAAAATGTATCGGATGCATGGAGAGTTTTCCAAAGAAGGAATTATGTAGAATAGTAAAAACCAAAGAAGATGAAATACTTTTTGATTCAAGCGGAAAACTTAACGGCAGAGGTACATATATTTGTAAAAATATAGAATGTTTTGATAAAGCAATTAAAACAAAGAGATTATCAAAATCCTTGGAATCTGAAATTCCAGTAGAAGTATACGAAGCAATAAAAAAAGAGATAGAAAAAAATGCATAAAATATACTCTATGTTAGGGATTGCGAGAAAAGGTGGTAATATCTCCATAGGGTTTGATGTAACAGTATCAGATGTGGAAAAAGGCAAAAGTATCTTAGTAATAATTGCTAGTGATGCTTCAGATAAAACAAAGAAAAATGTTAAATTTATATGTGATAAATATAATTGTAATTATATTGAATTTGGAGAAAAAGAAATAATAGGAAAAAGCCTTGGAAGAAAGGTGGTAGGCGTTCTGTCAATTAGAGACAAGAACATCGCTTCTTATTTATTAAATAATGTATAAACCGGAGGTGGTTGCATGAGAATTTATGAACTTGCAAAAGAATTAGATATGAACAGTAAAGAACTTGTAGATTTAGTTGAACAAGAATTAGGAATTACAGTAAAAAATCATATGAGTGCTCTGACTGACTTAGAAGTGATAAGATTTAGAAAAGCATTAAGCATAATTAATAACAGTAAGAAAACAAAGGCTGTTAAAGGAAACAAAAATGAAATTATTGATGATGAACCAGTAGTTGATGAAAAAATAGATTTAAATCAGGCAAAACTTAAGAAGGTGGACAAAAAACTTATAACACCTGTTAAAAAACCTGATGTAAAAAAACCAGGAGCTAAGCCGGCAGCTAATACTAAGCCAGGAGCCTCTACAAAGCCAGCACAATCAAGTGGTGGAGATAACAAGAAAAACTTTAATAAAAATAGACAGAATAATAAGAAAAAACCCTACCAGCAACAGCAGACACAGCAAACTGAACCAAAACCACAACAACACAAGGTTAAAAATGTCAGCATGGAGGATTCTATTGTAGTAAGAACTTTTGCTGACAAATTAGGTGTTCCAGTTAATCTGATAATATCTAAGTTAATTTTGCTTGGAATTATGGCTAACATGAACCAAGAAATAGATTTTGACACTGCCTTGTTGATTGGTGAAGAATTAGGAGCAACAGTAACTAAAATAGAAGTTGTTGATGAACTTCAAAATTTAGAAGATATATTATTTAAAGCTGATGAAGATGATGAAAAAGATTTAATGCCAAGACCTCCTATCGTTACGGTAATGGGTCATGTTGACCACGGTAAAACTTCACTATTAGATGCAATCAGAGATACTTCAGTTACAACTAATGAAGCTGGAGGAATCACTCAGCATATAGGAGCTTCACAGGTAGAAATAAACGGCAAAAAAATAACATTTTTAGATACTCCAGGCCATGAAGCATTTACTGCTATGAGAGCAAGAGGAGCAAAAGTTACTGATATAGCAATAATTGTTGTAGCTGCAGATGATGGAGTAATGCCTCAGACAGTTGAAGCAATAAACCATTCCAAGGCTGCAGGAGTACCTATAATTGTAGCTGTAAATAAAATTGACAAACCAACTGCCAACCCAGACAAAGTAAAACAAGAACTTTCAGAACATGGTGTAATATCTGAAGACTGGGGAGGAGATACTATATTTGTACCTGTATCAGCAAAGCAAAGAACAGGAATTGAAGATTTGCTGGAAATGATACTGCTAGTTGCCGAAGTTCAGGAATTCAAGGCTAATCCAAACAGAAGCGCAAAAGGAACAATCATTGAATCTAAATTAGATAAAGGAAGAGGTCCTGTAGCTACTGTTTTAATTGATAAGGGAACATTGAAAAAAGGTGATTTTGTATTGGTGGGAAGTGCTCACGGTAAAATAAGAGCCATGTTTAATTCAAAAGGAAAAAGAATAAACCAGGCAGGTCCATCTGTTCCTGTTGAAATACTTGGACTATCTGAAACACCTCAAGCAGGTGATATATTGGTAGCAATGGACAATGAAAAAGATGCTAAAAATATTGCCGAGAAACGCAAGAACAAAAGACATATGGAAAGCATCAATGCAACATCAAAAGTATCATTAGAAGATTTATATGAAAGAATTCAAAAAGGCGAAGTTAAAGATTTAAATATTATTATAAAGGCAGACGTAAGCGGTTCAATAGAAGCTGTTAAACAGTCTTTACTAAAGCTAAGTATGGAAGAAGTAAAAGTAAATCCTATACACGGTGGTGTAGGCGGAATAAACGAAAATGATATAATGCTTGCTTCAGCATCTAATGCAATAGTAATTGGTTTTAACGTAAGACCTTCCATAGCTGCAATGGACCTTGCAAAGCAAGAAAGTGTTGATGTGCGAACTTACAATATAATTTATCAAGCAATTGAAGATATTCAATCTGCTGTTAAAGGAATGCTTGCTCCTATATATAAAGAAGTAGTTATGGGAAGAGCCGATGTAAGACAGACATTCAAGGTTCCAAACGTGGGAGTTGTTGCAGGTGTTTATGTAACAAGCGGAAAAATTACAAGAAAATCAAAAATAAGATTGCTAAGAAACGACATAATACTTCATGACGGACAAATAGCATCACTTAGAAGATTTAAAGATGATGTGTCTGAACT
The DNA here is from genome assembly GCA_035270885.1 of Sedimentibacter sp. Taxonomy (GTDB): domain Bacteria; phylum Bacillota; class Clostridia; order Tissierellales; family Sedimentibacteraceae; genus Sedimentibacter. Next base: position 4,407 of record DATESJ010000166.1, read on the forward strand.
TAACAACGGTTATGAAGGCGGAATCGGCATAGAAAAATACAATGATATAAAGGATGGCGACTCAATGGAAGCCTATATCATGGAAGAAATAAAGAGATAAATGCAAAAGAGGTAAAAAATGGCGAAAAGAAGAAACAACAGGTTGTCGGGAGAAATGAAAAAAGTAATATCTGAAATAGTCAGAACTGATGTAAAAGACCCAAGAATATCAGAGCTTATGAGTGTAACGGACGTTCATGTTACTGAAGATTTGAAATTCGCAAAAATTTATATATCAGATTACAATGATGTGGATCAAACATTAATTGCCCTTCAAAGTGCTAAGGGTTTTATACGAAGAGAAATTGGCAAAAAAATTAAAATGAGAATTATTCCTGAACTGATTTTCATAAAGGATGATTCAATTGAAAAAGCCATGTATATGAGTAGCCTTATCGATAAGATTATTGAAGAAGAAAATAGCAGAAAGGTTGACAATGAGGATAATGAGTCTGATGATGAATGATGTAAATGAAATATTTAATTTAATAAATAGTTCTTACAAAATTTGTATAGCAGGACACAAGGCACCTGATGGAGACTGTATAGGGTCAGTAATGGCCCTCTACCACTTTCTTAAACCTTTTAATAAAAATGTCAGTGTATTCATTGATGGTTTAATACCTTATAACTATAAAGTATTTGTTGACGAAAATATAATTGCAAAAGACTATAACAGTGAAGAATTTGACATTTTGTTTGTATTAGACTGTAGTGATAGCAAAAGGCTTGGAAAATTTGAAGAGGCTTTAAAAAACTCAAAGAAAACAATAGTTATTGATCACCACAAAACAAATGAAGGTTTTGGGGATATAAATATAATTGATAGCGAAATGAGTTCTACAGGGGAACTGTTATATGATATATTGAAAATATCAGGGATGGATATCTCCTACGAAACTGCTGTTTGTATATATATTGCAATTTTAACCGACACGGGAAAGTTTTCTTATTCAAATACAACAAGCCATACCCACAAAAAAGTTGCAGAGCTAATTGAAATTGGTCTTGATGTTGCAAAAATTGACAACATTATTTACAATTCAAAACCTTCAAATATAGTAAGAGCATTTATAGATTGTATAAATGGAATCGAACTATACTATAACAATAAATTTGGCATAACGTCAATCACAAAAGATATTTTGAATAGAAATAATACTGAAATGGCAGATATTGACGGTGTTGTTGAATATATAAGAGAAATAAAAGAGGTTGAGGTTTCTTGCGTACTTAAAGAAAACCAAGACAACACTAAAGTAAGTTTAAGGTCTAAAAACAAGGTTGATGTTTCAACCATTTCTGCCAAATACGGCGGCGGTGGCCATTCTAAAGCAGCAGGTTTTGAAGTTAATGAAAATATAGAAAACACAAAAAAAATACTAATAGAAGAATTTAAGAAAATCTTAGGATAAAATGATAGGAATACTAAATATATTAAAACCGACAGGTATGACATCACATGATGTTGTAAGTAATGTCAGAAGAATATTAAATATAAAAAAAGTAGGTCATGCAGGAACCCTTGACCCTAATGTTGCAGGTGTATTGGTTATATGTGTAGGTAAAGCTACAAAATTTAGCGATTATCTCATGAATGGCGACAAAGAATATGTGTGCGAGCTTATATTAGGTCAAAGCACAGATACACAGGATAGCTACGGCATTGTTACAGAGGAATCTCAGAAAGGTTTAGTAACAATTGACGAATTAAATAAAGTATTAAAAGATTTTACTGGAGAGCAAATACAAATTCCTCCGGCATATTCAGCAGTAAAATTAAATGGTAAAAAGTTATACGAGTATGCAAGGCAAAACATTCCTGTAACAAAGGAAGGAAGACCAATAAATATTAGGGATATTCAGCTTCTAAAGTTTAATGGGAGCAGTGCTCTTTTAAAAGTCAAATGCAGTAAAGGTACATATATGAGAACTTTATGTAACGATATTGGCAAAAGTCTTGGAACTTTTGGACACATGGGAATTTTAATTAGAACCGAATCAAAAGGTTTAAATATTTCAAATTCTGTAAAGCTCGAAGAATTGAAATTTTTAAATGATTTTAGTCGCTTACATGAATGTATCATTCCTGTTGAAGATATATATAAGTTAGATAAAGTTAATATTGATGAGAAGTATTATGATAGATTGACTTCTGGAAATGAAGTGCCAGCTAATAGTTCAAGTAGTGAATTCTACGTATATTGCAAGAATATGCTTATTGGATTAGGTAAAAAAGTTGATGAAAATACTATTAAAATAGACAAAATGCTTATGTAAGTAAGGTGAAATATATGAAAAATATAAACGGTTCATGTATTGCTATAGGTAACTTTGATGGCATACATGTGGGACATGATGTACTTATAAGAAGAATGATTGACTTAAGTAATGAAACAAATCAAGACAGTATAATTCTTACATTTAAATATGTAAGAAATGACCTTAAGAAATCTTCTATGAATATGAAATATATTAACAGTCCTCATTCTAAATTAGAAATTTTAAAATCTTACAACGTAAATATAGTTGATGAAATTGAGTTAAACGAGATTATATCTAAATACACTCCAGAACAATTTATCCGGTTGTTGGTTGAAAAATATGACGTAAAAAATATTGTAGTAGGCTATAATTTCACATTTGGTCACAAAGCAAGCGGCAGTATTAATACATTAAAAGAATTTCAAGGTAAATATGGATACACAGTGGAGGAAATATATCCTGTTAAATATAATGGTATTGCAATAAGCTCAACATTGGTGCGCTCATTGTTATTAGAAGGTAAGATTTCCGAAGCTAACACACTTTTATTAAATAACTATACTATTTTTTATGAGGAATTAAATATTGATTTTAATAAAAGTATAGGATTTGTAGATAATAAAAGTAGTATTTTAGTTCCTCCTGATGGAAAATATATAGTGAAATCAGGAAATAAGGATAATATTTTAACTATTGTATCAAATAGAAATGGAGCTGCTTTGATTTTTGATAAAAAGATTGAAGAAAACAGAGATATTGTATTTATAAATAAGGCTTTATAGGTAAGGGGACACACCTCTACTTAAGGGGGAGTCTTTGCGGGTAAGAGGAATGTCCCCAAATATAAAAAAATTATTGTTTACAAAAATATAGTAATGTGGTAAACTTTATTGGTTCCGTAGTCTAAGTTTAACGACTCCTCGACGTTTTGCTTGGGTTATGGTGAAATAAATAAAATTTTGGAGGCTAAAAATGAATAAAGAACAAAAAACACAAATTATCGAACAGTACAGAATTAACGAAAAGGATACTGGTTCGCCTGAAGTTCAAATAGCTTTGTTGACATTCAGAATCAACAATCTTACAGAACATTTAAAAGGAAATAAGAAAGACCATCACTCAAGAAGAGGTCTTTTGCAAATGGTTGGACAAAGAAGAGGTTTTCTTAACTACTTAAAAGATACAGAGATCGAAAGATATAGAAGCATCATAGCAAAATTAGGATTAAGAAGATAACTAAAAGCGGGGGAACCCGCTTTATATTTTATTGAGAAACTATTAAAGGAGGTACCATGGAAGAAAGAATATTTAAACACATGCTTGATGGAAAAGAATTGAAAGTTACTGTTGGTAAAATTGCAGAGCTTGCAAATGGATCTTGCATAGTTCAATATGGGGACACAGTTATAATGGCAAATGTGGCTGCATCAAAAGAGCCAAGACAAGGCATTGACTTTTTCCCACTGAGCGTAGATTTTGAGGAGAAACTATACTCTGTAGGAAAAATACCCGGTGGATTTATTAAAAGAGAAGGAAGACCAGGAGAAAAGGCAATTCTTACATCACGTTTGATTGACAGACCTTTGAGACCGCTTTTTCCAAAAGGATATAGAAATGACGTTTCTGTAACTGTAACAGTTTTGTCAGTAGATCAGGACTATTCACCTGAAATAGCAGGAATGATTGGTTCATCAATTGCATTGTCTATTTCAGACATACCATTTGAAGGACCAACAGGAGCTGTTAATTTAGGACTTATTGACGGGAAGTTTATAGTTAATCCTAACAGCAAAGAAAGAGAAGCAACACAGCTTAATTTAACTGTTTCCGGAACAAGAGAAGCAATTATGATGGTTGAAGCAGGTGCAAATGAAATTACTGAAGACGTAATGCTTGATGCAATATTGTATGCACATGAAGAAATCAAAAAAATCTGTGATTTTATCAATGAAATTACAGCACAGGTTGGAAAAGAAAAAAAATCAGATTACATAAAATTTGTATGTGATGAAAATATTGATAAAGAAATAAGAGAATATGCTGCTCCAATTATAAATGAAGCTATTATCGAAGAAGATAAACTTAAAAGACAAGATAATATCGACAACTTTAAGAAGCAGGCTAAAGAAGTTTTCTTAGAAAAATACCCAGAAAATGCTGCAGATATTGATGATGCGCTATATTCAATAATTAAAGAAAAAGTAAGAGAAAACATATTAGTTAGAGGCATCAGACCTGACAACAGAACAATAGATGAAATAAGAAAAATATCTTGTGAAGTAGGAGTTCTTCCAAGAACACACGGTTCAGGACTTTTCACAAGAGGCCAGACACAAGTTCTTACTGTAGCTACCTTGGGAGTTTCAAGTGATGAACAAACACTTGATGGAATTTCTGAAGAAACTAAAAAACGTTACATGCACCACTATAATTTTCCTTCATATTCTGTAGGTGAAACAAGACCTTCAAGAGGCCCAGGCAGAAGAGAAATAGGTCACGGAGCTTTGGCAGAAAGAGCATTAGAGCCTGTTTTACCAAGTGAAGAAGTTTTTCCTTACACAATTAGACTTGTTTCTGAAGTTTTAAGCTCAAACGGTTCAACATCACAGGCAAGTGTGTGCGGTTCAACCCTTTCATTAATGGATGCAGGAGTTCCCATTAAAGCACCGGTTGCTGGAGTTGCAATGGGCTTAATGAAAGAAGGAGACAACGTAGTTGTACTTACAGACATTCAAGGTATGGAAGATTTCCTTGGAGACATGGACTTTAAAGTTGCAGGTACAAAAGACGGAATTACAGCAATTCAAATGGATATAAAAGTACATGGCATTGACAAGGGCGTTTTATCAAATGCTTTAGCAAAAGCCCATATAGGAAGAATGTTCATTTTGAATAAAATGCTTGCATGCATTGATAAACCAAGAGAAGAAGTTAGTAAGTATGCACCAAAGATTATTTCAATGACTATCAATCCTGACAAAATCAGAGATGTAATAGGTGCAGGCGGAAAAGTAATCAACAAGATTATCGAAGAAACTGGAGTTAAAATTGATATTGAAGATGATGGCTCCGTATTAATAGCAGCTGAAAATGTAGAAAGTGCATACAAGGCTAAGAAAATAATCGAAGGTATTGTTAAAGATATTGAAGTAGGCGAAATCATACTTGGAAAAGTTGTGAGAATAGCTACATTTGGAGCTTTTGTTGAATTAACAGACAACAAGGATGGTTTACTTCATATTTCACAAATAGACCACAAGCGTGTTGCAAAAGTTGAAGATGTGTTGAATGTTGGAGATGAAGTTTTAGTAAAAGTTATTGAGATCGACCAACAAGGCAAAGTTAAACTTTCAAGAAAAGCAGTAATGCCGCAAACAGAAGAATAAAAAACCCAAGATAACAAATACAATATAATATGTATTTGTTATTTTTGTATGCCCTAACAGATGAGTTCCCCTGCGATAATAACCATTCAATGTATTCTTATGAAATCATACTTGTAATTTTTTCTAATATTTGATAGTATAGATTTAAGTAAGTCCCCAATAATTATAATTAAAATAATCATAAATATACCTCATGAATAATACATATAATTATAAGGGGGATTTTTATGAAATTTTTTTATGAACATATTGTATTTATAAGAAAAGTACTAATAATAGCTTTTCTAACAATTATTATATTATTGCTAATAATGGGCAGATTTAGAACTATGAGAATAAGATTGCTTGGAGAAAAGCAAGTGGGACACACCTTAAGTCAAAGTCCCCATAATATAAGCTAGAGTAAAAATCACCTGGAGGAAAAATGATAAAAAAACACACATTGGATAACGGAATGAGAATCGTAATGGAGAAAATCGACTATGTTAGGTCTGCATCCATAGGTATTTGGGTTAACGTAGGTTCAAATAATGAAAATGAAGAAACTAATGGATTATCACATTTTATAGAACATATGCTTTTTAAAGGAACAAAAAATAGAAAAGCAAATGAAATTGCAGAGGATATTGACAATTTAGGCGGTCAGTTGAATGCATTTACAAGCAAGGAATGTACTTGCTTTTATGTTAAAGTATTAGATGAAAATATCAAAGATGCCTTGGATATACTTTCAGATATGTTCTTTAACTCCTTATTTTTGCAGGAAGAAATAGAAAAAGAAATATCTGTTGTAATAGAAGAAATAAAAATGTATGAAGATTCACCAGAGGATATTGTACATGACAAATTGTCAGAAATTATTTTTGATGGCAGCCCCATGGCATACAATATTCTTGGTACAGAAAATAATTTAAAAACTTTTAATAATGAAAAAGTAATAAACTATATGGAAGAAAATTATTCTCCTTCAAATACAGTAATTGCAATTGCAGGAAGTTTTGATGAAGAAGAATTAATTAATTTAATAGAAGAAAAATTTAAAAATTGGGAAAATAAAGAAGTAAATCATATTCATAAAGAGGTGGATTATCAAAGACAAGTTGTAGGAATCAACAAGGATTTGGAACAGCTTCATGTATGTATAGGCAATAAAACATTTGGAAGGCATGACAAAAATTATCACTCTCTTTTAGTATTGAACAATTTATTCGGTGGAACTATGAGTTCAAGAATATTTCAGGAAGTAAGAGAGAAAAAGGGTCTTGTTTATTCTATTTATTCATTTGTTTCTAATTATAAAAATACTGGAATTTTCAATATCTACGCTGGTATGAGCTACGAACAGATTGAAGATGCCTTAAGAACTATACTAGAAGAAATGATAAATATTAAAAATGGCAATTTAACAGAAGAAGAATTCACAAGAGCAAAACAACAAATTAAAGGAAATTACATTTTAGGCCTTGAAAGCACATCAAGCAGGATGTCAGCCATAGGCAGAAGAGAGCTTTTATATAATGAAATTTTATATCCTGAAGAAGTAATTGAAGGAATTAACAAGGTTAAAATAGAAGATGTTTTAGAAGTTGCTAAAGATTTGTTTAATATAGACAATTTAAGCATAACTTTTACCGGAAATTTAAACAAACATTCTTATATTGAAGAGAAAATTAATAAAGTATTAGGAGAAAAACATGAAAATTAAAATAGTGAAAAACAATCCCTTTAAATTGCCTGAATATGAAACAAAAGGTTCTGCAGGAGTAGACCTTCAAGCATTTGTTGAATCACCCATAGTATTAAAGCCAATGGAAAGAGCATTGGTTCCAACAGGTTTGTTTATTGAACTTCCTGAAGGTTACGAAGCTCAAGTAAGAGCAAGGAGCGGTCTGGCTATTAAACACGGCATAAGTCTTGTTAATGGAATAGGAACTATAGATTCTGACTATAGAGGGGAAATAAAAGTAATTTTAATTAACCTTGGCAGTGATGATTTCACAATTAATAATGGAGATAGAATTGCTCAAATGATAATAATTAAACATGAACAGGCAGAGTTTGAATTAGTGGAAGATTTAAATGAAACAGATAGAGGTCAAGGAGGTTTCGGACATACCGGAATTCATTGATATATTGTAATAAGTTTAATAGATAATATTGGGGGGAAATATATGAAATTAAGCGAGTTATACAGCAAAGAAATAATTAATATTGACACCGGTGAAAACTTGGGCATTTTTGGTGATTGCGACTTAGTTATAGATGAAAAAACCGGTGAAATAATCAGTTTTATATCAGGAAGTAATTCACACTTTGCATTCTTTAAAGAGCCTAAGAGAAAAGAAATAATGTGGAAACATATTAAAAAAATAGGAAGCGACATGATTATAATCGAAAATGAATAAGCCTGCGAGACTGCAAGATTAGAGACTGCGCCAAAGAATTATGTATAAAATTGATAAAACTCCAAAGAATAATCAGGAATACCTGATTATTTTTTAATGGAGGAGTTAATGGAATATAATAGTTTAAATACACAAGAACAGTCTCAACCATCATTTAACAATATGGATGGACAAAGAAATTATCAACAAAACAATAATCAACAAAACAAATCTTCATCTGAACCAGCAAATCCTTTTGTTTTTAGCGGTACCCC
>DATESJ010000167.1:0-16491 GCA_035270885.1 Sedimentibacter sp.
GGGAAGACCAAAAAGCTTATATAGCATTTATAAAAAAATGTACCACAAAAATAGATCCTTTGAACAAATTTATGACATGATTGCCATAAGGGTAATTGTTGATAGCATAAAAGATTGTTATGGAGCATTAGGTATTGTTCATACCCTTTGGAAACCAGTACCTGGCAGATTCAAAGATTATATTGCCATGCCTAAACCAAACATGTATCAATCTTTGCATACTACTGTAATAGGTCCTGAAGGGGAGCCCTTTGAAATACAAATAAGAACATTGGAAATGCATAGAACTGCTGAATACGGTATTGCAGCTCATTGGAAATATAAAGAAGGCATAGATGAAACTACAAAATACGAAGAAAAATTAAACTGGCTAAGACAGATGCTTGAGTGGCAGCAGGACACTAATGATCCTCAGGAATTTATGGAAGCCTTGAAAATAGATTTATATACTGATGAGGTATTTGTATTTACTCCAAAAGGTGAAGTAGTAAATTTACCAACTGGTTCAACCCCTATAGATTTTGCCTACAGGGTACATAGTGCAGTAGGCAACAAGTGTGTGGGAGCTAAAGTTAACGGGCGTATTGTGCCCATTGACACTAAGCTTAAAACAGGAGACCAGGTTGTAATATTAACATCTCAGTCAAGTGCAGGACCGAGCAGGGATTGGCTGAAAATTGCAACTTCAAGCCAGGCAAAGTCAAAAATCAGAAAATTCTTTAAAGAAAAAGATAAAGATTTCAATGTTGAAAAAGGTAAAGAATTAGTTGAGAGAGAAGTTAAAAAGCAGGGCTATCAGGTAGGAGATTTGCTTAAAGATGACTGGATTAAAACAGTTGCGGATAAATATAATATGTTTACGGTTAGCAACCTTTATGCTGCAGTAGGCAATGGAGGTATAACCGAAAATCAGATAGTTAACAGGCTTAGGGTAATATATCTTGAAAAAAATAAAGATAAAATTGAACTTGAAAAAATAGAAAATTTAGAAAAGAATACTTTTTCAAAACCACCTCAGAGAGTTGAAAAACATGCTTCTGGTGTTATCATTAAAGGTATAGACAATATTAAGGTACGTTTCTCAAAATGTTGCAATCCTGTTCCAGGTGATGCCATAGTTGGATATATTACAAGAGGCAGAGGTGTTTCCATTCACAGAGCAGACTGTACCAACATCCATGATTTAAGTGGTTCAGAAGACCAAAGATTTATTGATGTTCAGTGGGATTCAGAAGAAAATGCTACCTTCTTAAGCGAACTTCAGATTAAGGCCTTAGATAGACCAAAATTCTTGCAGGATTTAACTGCCTTATATGCAGAAGCTAAGCTTAATGCTGTATCACTTAACTTAAGAATAAACAAGGATAGAATTACAATTGTTGATATTGGATTTGAAATAAAAGAAACAAAACAAATAGAAGATTTAATTAAAAAAATCAAAAAATTAGACGGGGTTTTAGAAGTTTACAGGAATAAGAAATAGTTTATGATGTCCCCGTCAAAGAGGAGGGGCAGTTGAGAGCAGTTGTACAGCGCGTAAAAAGTGCAAATGTAAAAGTAGACAATAATGTTATAGGAAGTATAGAGCAGGGGCTTTTGCTTCTTCTTGGTGTTGAAGAAAATGATGAAGAAAAAGATTTGGAATATATGTGCGAAAAAGTTCCCAATTTAAGAATATTTGAAGATGAAAACGGAAAAATGAACAAAAGCTTGTTGGATGTAGAAGGAAGTATATTGGTTATTTCACAGTTTACACTTCTTGGAGATGCAAGAAAGGGCAGAAGACCAAGTTTTATTTTAGCTGCCCAAGCTGACAAAGCTATACCCATGTATGAAAAATGTATAGCTAATATGAAGGCAAAAGGTATATATACACAGTCAGGAGAGTTTGGTGCAGACATGAAAGTCGAATTAATTAATGACGGTCCTGTTACCATTCTGCTTGACAGCCAAAAAGTGTTTTAGGAGGGAAAAATGATATTTGATTCAATGGAAGTTGGCATATATGGTGCCAACTGTTATATAGTAGGAAGCGAAAAAACTAATGAAGCAGCCATAATAGACCCAGGCGCTGAATTTAATAAAATTGACAAGAAATTAAGTGATATGGGCTTAACACCTAAAATAGTAATACTTACTCATAATCATGGAGACCATATAGGAGCAGTTGAAGAATTTATTGAAAAGTATGGTACAAAGGTATATATTCATAGAGAAGATGCAGAAGCTTTAAATAACAGCTCTATGAACTTTTCCAAATCCATGTTTGGGAAAGGTATTAATATAGAAGCAGATGAAAAGCTAAATGATGGAGATATAATAAGCTTAGGTGACTTAAAATTTGAAATAATTCACACACCTGGACATACCAAGGGTGGTATTTGCATAAAGGTTGATAATATTATGATGACAGGGGACACCTTGTTTAACAATTCTATAGGCAGAACGGATTTTCCCGGTGGTTCATTTGAAGAAATAATAAAATCAATTAAAGAGAGGATTTTCAAATATGATGATGATACTATAATTTATCCGGGTCATATGTCAGCTTCTACAATTAAGAAAGAAAAACAATACAATCCATTTGTTAATTAATATAACAAACAGTATAACAAAGGTGTAAGATGCTAAAATTTTATTTTTCTGGTCACAACTATGAATATGAAGCAAGAAATGCCCTAAGAATATTTGATTCAAATATAGACTATGAAATTAGTGATATAGACTCATTTGATGGGACAGGTTTATCTCTTGTGTCCCACTTACATGAGAGTGAATTGATTTACGCAAAAGCTCTCCTATATAAAGACAATCAATTGCTGTTTGAATTTAGTTTAAACAGCAATGATATTATTTTGGAAAAAAGCGGTACTAAGAAGTTGAAAAAAATATTGGTTATGAAAACAATACACAATGTTTTAAAATCATATTATAATGTTTATCCCGATTATGGTATTTTAACGGGAGTAAGAGTGGTGAAAATTTTAATCACTGCAAAAAGGAACTTAAAAAGCGACGAAGAAATAAATTATATTCTTAGAAACACATATGAAGTTAAAGAAGAAAAAATTAAGCTTCTATGGGATATACTAAAAATAGAAGAAAAGTATATTGACGAGAATATAAACAATAAAAATTATAATTTATACATAGGAATTCCATTTTGCCCTTCAAAGTGCAGTTATTGCTCCTTTACCTCATATGTAAATAGCCCAGACAAAAAAATAAATTCTTATTTAGACACCCTAATATATGAAATTGAAAAAACTATTGAATTTGCCAAAAGGAAAAATCTCAATTTACATACAATTTATGTAGGTGGGGGAACACCTTCTGTTTTAGATGAAGAGCAAATAAAGAGAGTTTTTAATACAATAAAAAAGTATTATGATTTATCAAAAATTAAGGAAATTACATTTGAAGCAGGACGCCCAGATACTATAACTGAAGATAAACTAATTTGTTTAAAAAACAATTTTGTTAATAGAATATCCATAAACCCCCAAACAATGAATGATAGCACCTTATCATTAATAGGTAGAAAACATAATAGCAAAGAAATTATTGAAAAATTTTTTTTAGCAAAGAAGATAGGGTTTGAAATTATAAATATGGATATTATTTTAGGTCTTCCGGGAGAAAATGAGCATGATGTAAGAAATACAATTGAAATTATTGCAGATTTAAACCCTGAAAATATTACTGTACACTCATTGGCTTATAAAAAGAATTCATACCTTACAAGAGAAAGCAACCAATTGCTAAAGGATTATGATTTAATTAGCATGATGCATGATGTGGTTAATAAAGTATGCCAAGAAAAAGAGTATAAACCATATTATATGTACAGACAAAAAAATATTAAAGGCAACTCTGAAAATGTTGGTTATACTAAGGAAGATAGGGAAAGTATATACAATATGGTTATAATAGAAGAATTAGAAACTATTCTAGCCTGTGGCCTTGGGGCTTCAAGCAAAATAATGACGGGAGAAAATAACCATAAGCCTGTAAGAAACTTCAAAAGTTTAGAAGAATATTCAAACCGAATCGATGAAATAATAAATAAAAAGAAAAGTTTATTAGGAGTATAAATGAAAAAAGTAAAAATGTTTTATATGGAAAATTGTCCGCATTGCAGGAAAGCATTCAAGATGATTGATGAAATAAAATCTAAAGATCCCAAATATTCTAATGTAGAAATAGAATGTATAGAGGAAACCAAGGAAGTACAAATAGCAAATGCTCATGATTATTACTATGTTCCAACCTTTTATGTGGATGGTGTAAAATTGCATGAAGGTGTGCCAACTGAAGAAAAAATTGAAAAGGTATTTCAAGAAGCATTAAAATAAAAATATGGGGCTACACTATTTATCATAGTGTAGCCCTATTTTAATTACCTTTTAATCTTTTTAACCTGAAGAAATCTTCTCTTTCTTTTTCTTCTAATACTTCTTGAATGAATTTAACTTCTTCCTTAAATTTGGGTATTCTTATATATTCTAAGGCATTGGTTCTTTTTTGAGTTTTTTCGATTTCTTTTGCCAATTTAAAAATTGAATTTTCTAATTCAGCAAGTTCGTAAATTTTAAACTTTACTTGTACGAATTTTTCCCTCGCCTCATCAAAAGCTGCATTAGTGTCATAAAACCCGGTTGTTGGTTGAACATCACTTTTATTATATTTAACAGTAGGTATGTCAACTCCCATAATACTTCTTAATAAAATATCAAAATGTTCATCATTTGGCACGCTATAAGACATATCTTCAACATTTTTAACCCCTAATGTAATATTTGCTTTTTGTATAGCTGCATATCCTTGAGAAATAACATCGTAGATTTCTTTGTGCATATTTTTAGCCTTATCCACATAGACAAACATTTCTTTAATTAAAACGGTTCTTTTTTTGTCTAAAAGTTCATAACCTTTTTTAGACAGTTCAAGTGATGATTTAGATTTTATCAGGTTCGACTTTGTAGGTGCAATCGAAACCGCCATAATTATCCCTCCCTGTTGTAAACGTAGTATTTTTCAATCATTTCAGATTTTAATCTGTCTAATTCAGCTACAGGAAGTATGGATAAAATATTCCAACCCAAATTTAATGTTTCAATGATACTTCTGTTTTCATTTTCACCTTGGGCTATAAACTTATTTTCTAATTCACGTCCAAATTTTAAATATAATTTATCAATATCGCCTAAATCGTCTTCACCAATAATTTGTGCTAATCCCCTTATATCCTGAACATTGGCATAGGATGAAAACAATTGACTTTGTAAATCTGCATGATCTTCTCTTGTGAACTCTGCACCTATACCATCCTTCATCAAACGTGAAAGAGAAGGCAAAATATCAATTGGTGGATATAATCCTTTTTGATTTAAGTCTCTGCTTAAAACAATTTGTCCTTCAGTAATATATCCTGTTAAGTCAGGAACCGGATGAGTTATATCATCGTTTGGCATTGTTAAAATTGGTATAAGTGTTACTGTACCTTCCTTACCTTTAAGCATTCCCGCTCTTTCATACATTGTAGACAAGTCACTGTACAAATAGCCTGGATAGCCTTTACGTGAAGGAACTTCTTCCTTAGCTGAAGAAACTTCTCTCAATGCTTCTGCGTAACTTGTCATATCTGTAAGAACAACAAGGACATGCATATTATGTTCAAATGCTAAATATTCTGCTGCAGTAAGAGCACATCTTGGTGCGGATATTCTTTCTATAATAGGGTCATTAGCTTTGTTGATAAACATTACAACATGGTCTAAAACTCCTGAAGTTTCAAAACTTTTTCTGAAATAATCAGCATCATCATGTCTTACACCCATAGCACCAAACACAACGGCAAAATTATCTTTTGTTGCTCCTTTTATTTTAGCTTGCTTTACTATTTGGGCAGCAAGTTTATTGTGATCTAAACCATTACCTGAGAAAATAGGAAGCTTTTGACCTCTAATTAAGGTCATTAAAGCATCAATTGCCGAAAAACCTGTTTGAATAAAGTTTTTAGGGTATTTTCGAGAAACAGGGTTGATAGGTCTGCCATTTATATTTACTTTGTTGGCAGAAACTACTTGAAAACCACCGTCGATAGGATTACCCACACCGTTAAAGGTCCTTCCTAAAATGTCTTTTGATAATGGAATAGCAAGTGGTTCGCCTAAGAATTTGACAGATGCATTATCTGTAGATATTCCAGATGTCCCCTCAAATACTTGTACTATAACTTTATCTCCCTCAATTTTTATTACCTTACCAAGTCTATATTCATTATTATCTACCTTTATAGAAACTGTTTCACCATATGCAGCATCATCAATTTCAGTAAGAACTATTAGGGGTCCATTTATTTCATGTATTTTTAGATATTCTTTTTTCATCCTTCACACTCCCTACTCATATTTTTGCCTCATGATGCTGTATGATTCTTCAACCTTATCTTTTAACTCATCTAAAAGTTCAATATTATCATTTGGAACACTAAACTTCATTTTGTAAATATCTTGCAAAATTTGCTCTTTTCTTATTTCCGATGTTGGAATTCCCATTTTTACACATTTCATTGCACTTTCATAGAAGGCATCAATTACCTTAAGCATTTTATATTGTTTTTCCAAAGTAACAAAAGTATCTTCAGGGTGAAGTGCATTTTGTTGTAGGAAGGCCTTTTTAATTAGCCTTGCAGTTTCAAGTACTAAGGCTTGATCATTAGGCAACACATCTTCTCCTACAAGCTGGACAATTTCATTTAGTTTTTCTTCTTCTTGTAGTAGAATAACCATTTTATGTCTTAAATCAAGCATGTCAGGTGCTACATTTTCTTCGTACCAATCCTTCAAAACACCTAAATAACCGGAATAGCTTGTTAAATAATTTATAGCCGGAAAGTGTCTTGCATGTGCTAATTTTTTATCTAAAGTTAAAAAGGTTGAAACAAATCTTTTTGTATTCTGCGTTACAGGTTCTGAAAAGTCTCCACCAGGAGGGGAAACTGCTCCTATAATAGTAACTGTAGCTTCTTCGCCGCCAAGAGTTTTTACACATCCTGCTCTTTCGTAAAATTCTGCTAATCTTGATGCTAAGTAAGCAGGATAACCTTCCTCAGCAGGCATTTCTTCTAGTCGACCAGATATTTCACGAAGTGCTTCAGCCCATCTTGATGTTGAATCAGCCATAATGGCAACATCATAACCCATATCCCTGTAGTATTCAGCCAATGTGATTCCTGTATAAATACTTGCTTCACGAGCTGCAACAGGCATGTTTGATGTATTTGCAATTAATACTGTTCTTTCCATTAATGGTCTGTTTGTACGAGGGTCTATAAGTGCGGGGAATTCTTCCAAAACATTTGTCATTTCATTTCCACGCTCACCACATCCGATGTAAACAATTATATCGGCATCACACCATTTAGCAAGTTGATGCTGGGTAACAGTTTTACCGGTACCAAATCCTCCAGGCAGACCTACGGTACCACCTTTAGCAATAGGATTAAAACTATCAATTACTCTTTGACCTGTTATTAAAGGCTTATATAGGGGAAGTCTTTTTTCAATAGGTCTTGGCTTTCTAATAGGCCATTTGTAACACAAGGTCAAATTTTCTGTTTCTTTATTTTCTTTTTCAAGCACTACTACTAGATCATTAATAGTGTATTTACCGCTGTTTTTTACTTCTGTAACCGTTCCTGATACATTGTAGGGAACTAATAGTTTATGAAGAACACTTTTAGTTTCTTGTACAGTTGCGTAAACATCACCGGTTTTTAATTTATCGCCTTTTTTTACAATTATATTAACATCCCATAATTTCTTGTCATCTATGGATAATAGTCCTATTCCTTCAGGAATAAATTCATCCTTTGAAATCTTTTGAATTAATTCCAAAGGTCTTTCTATACCATCAAAAATATTACCTACAATACCAGGACCCAATGTTACAGATAAAGGGGAGCCGGTAGGATGAATTTTTTCTCCTGCTTTTAGGCCTTCTGTTTCTTCATATACCTGTACTGTAGCAACATCTCCCTCTATAGAAACTACTTCACCTATAAGTTTTTGATTTCCTACAGTAACCATTTCATTTACTTTGAATGATTTCATATTTGAGCCTTTAACAACAGGTCCGTTTATTCCCATAATAAATCCTTCATTAATCATTGAATTCACCTGCCTTTAAAGATCCAAACAAAGTTTGCATAATAAATGTTTTATTGTCATCTAATACTGAGTTTATTGATAAATCAAACTTAATACTCTTAGATGGAATCTCTGCAATAAAACCTCCAATTATATCAATTGTTCTCAATGAAATACTATGCTTTTTAGAAATTTCTTTTGTTATATAATCACCGTATTTATTGAAATCCAATTGTGATAAATGAATGACTAAATCCAATTTATCATATTTGTTGAGTTCATTGTTTAATTTTGATATATTTTTATATAAATATGTTTTATATTCATTAGACCGAACAAAATCCTGTAATCTGATTTTTAAGCTATTCATTAATATATCGAAATATTTTTCCTTAAGAGACATAATATCTCTTTTCATTACTACTTTTGATTTGCTTATATTTTCAGCATATTTAGATTCAGCCCTTTTTGTTGCTCTATCTTCTATTTCCTGAGCTTGTTTATCTATCATATCCTTAGATATTTGAACTTTCGATTGGATGTCTTTTTCCAACCTATCTAATTCTTCTTGATATTTCAAATTCATGGATTGATTTAAAAGCTTATTAAAAAGCTCTAATTTCTGTTCTATAGTAACCATAACTACCTCATATTCTAACGCCTATTGAATTTCTAATATATTCTTCAATAGCATTAGTATCTCTGATAGAGCCATGTCTATCAGGAATTTCAATGACAAGAGGAGTTTTGGATTTTATTTTATAATCCATAACTTCTTCTTTTATCATATCAACTATTTTTTCAGTAAGTATTAAAATACCTATATCACCACTTTGAATAGCCTTTTTCATTTCATTTAGAGCATCTTCTCTATTGCGAACAATAATACCATTAATACCTGCTAATTTGAGACCTAAAAATGTATCCCTGCTATCACTTATTAAAAATGACTTCATATTTTTACTCTTTTCATTAAATTATATTAAGCAAACAAAATCAATATAGAAATAATCATACCATAAATAGCTATACCTTCTGCCATACCAACAAATATTAAAGTTTTACCCAATAATGAAGGGTCTTCAGATACTGCTCCAACTGCTGATGAACCAACAGAAGAAACTGCTTTTGCTGTTGCTAATGTTGCTATAGCAGTACTGAATGCTGCTGAAAAATATTTTAAACCTTCACCAAGTCCAAGTCCTGTAGTAGCACTTGCTGTTTCTGCTGCGGCTTGAGTTGTTGTAACTGTTTCTGCGAATACATTTGTACCGAATATTGTTGTTATTATAGATCCTAACATAATTAAACCGAATGCCGATGCAGTTGTTAGAACTGCCTTTTTTATACTACCTTTTTTACCGTTTTTCATTGCTTTCACTCCATAAATAATTGTTCCTACTGATATTAAAGCTGCTAATACTATTAATATAATTTGCATATTTTTACCCTTCTTCTTTTTAATTTTTATTTTATTTTAATTTAATTTTATTGATTTAAATTCTATTCCTTCACCTCTGAAATATTTATTGAACATTTCATAAAATTGAAGACGAAGGCCTTGTATAAATACTATTAAACCTTCTAATGTCAATATTAATATATTACCTAAAGCCAATACTAATATTTTTAATACTATGTTATCCATTAATTCTGATATAACCATAAATGCTAAAAACAAACCTGCATGGTTTAATGCGAATGCCCCAACACGTACGAAAGAAACTGTATTACTTAAAGTACTTAATATTGTTTCTATTGATTCAAATATACTTTCTGTAAAGTATGCTCCTGCGCCATGGGGGAATAGTTCTTTTTTATCCAAAGCATTTGCTAATGGTTCCTTTAGCACAATAAATGCCAAGAAAACAACCAATAATAACAATGGTATTGATAATGGTATTTTTATCAATCCTACTATTGTCAGAATAGTGAAAATAAAACTTAGGAAAAACAAGTATCCGAATATTCCATTCTTTCCGAACAATCCTTCTTCCTTATCGCCACTTTTCAATGAATTGATTATGCCATAAATATATGAGCCGGATAAAGCTATAAAACCATATGTTATTCCTACAACTAAAATCTTTGGTATATTGTCGGGACTTAAGGGGCCACCCTCAAACAAACTTGGCAACCATGGCAATTGATGCTGTTCAAGTCCGAATAAACTTCCATACACTAAACCGAATATCATGGAGCTAACTCCTAAACGCGTTAACAATTGTCCTGCTAAATCCATTTTCTTGCTTAATAATATACCTGCTATAAGAAATATGAATCCTTGCCCTATATCACCAAACATAATTCCAAAGGCTAAACAAAAGGTTAAAGCCATAAATGGAGTAGGATCAAGTTCGTTATATGCAGGCAGTCCATACATTTTTACAATTAATTCAAAAGGTCTGAATAACCAATTGTTTTTTAGGATTGTAGGAGGCTTCGCACCATTATGATTTTTTTCTTCAGTAATAATAATTTTATTTGACATTTTTGTGATAACTTCTTTCAAATCATTTACATCTGATTCCTTTGCCCATACATCCAATAGAAAAATATTGTCTCCAAAATCCGCACTCTCTGCTATTTCTAATATTTTTTCTTCTAACTTAAGAGTGTTGTAAATTTTGTTCATTAAATCATTAGCTATTTCATTTTTAGAATTCAACAAATTAGATAATTCTTCAATTTCATTTTCAAGTACTTCTATTTCTTTATTGATTTGTTCTGAAATTTGAGACGGTGTTCCACTATATTTTTTAGGAATAAGAAACTGTCTCCAACTTAATGATTTTAAGAAGTTTGTCGTTTCTTCCTTATATTGTTTAGGGTAGATAATTAGATATAAGTTTTCAACTGATGATTTAATTATACCTATCCTAATAACAACAGCAGATAAATTTTCATAATTTTTCTTTAACCTTATTCGGTTTTCGTTTGATAATAGCCCAATTTCATAATCGAAGAAATTTAAATCCGCTATTTTATCAAGTTCTATAGTATTATTGAAAATACTGTCAACTTTTTCTTTGTAATCTTGCAATTCTTTGATTTGTTCTTTTTTGCCCTTAATTACATCAGCATTTTTTCCATTAGTAGATTTATATTGGTTTAGTAATTCGATAGCTTCTTCGTAAGTAATGTCGTTGTTTTTTATTAAATCCTTATCTAAACTTAATTTTAAATCTAAATCTTTAGAAATATTTTCAACTGACAAAAGAGCTTCTTTACATTCTGATTCTAAAGCTGATCCATCATAATCTACTATAGGATAATTTGTTGAACCTGCAATTTCTGTTTCATATTGATGTATTAAATAATTATTGCCGTAATAGTCTGATTCTGTATCTATACTTACATTTTCATACAGTATTAGTTCCTTTATTGTTGATTCCATTTCTTGCAATGAACCAACAATCTTTAATAGAGCCATTTTTTCTATAGCCATTTATTTCTCCTTTCATATTTTATATACCAAATAACTTTTAAGATTATCTTTTGGAAGATGATATTTTATTCCTTCAGTAATATTAGTCAAGTTATTTATTACGATGTCCAGCATATAAATATATGATAATGTTAATCCGAAGTTTTCAAAGACATTTTTATTTAAAAAGCTATTAATGAAATAATACATTGCTAAACTTGTATCTATATTGTTTAAGTCGTTTATGAACTTAGTTCCCATTGAAGCCCCTACAATTTCATCAAACTCTTTTTCACTTTCAGCAAAACAAAGTTTTTTTAACATATCAAACTTTAATTCTTTGCCGTTCTCTAAACTGTAGTTTAATGCTTCTGCCGATGTAATATGATAATAATGTTTAGCTCGATAAATCCATAAAATATTTAAAATATCTATTATAGAACCTATAATATTTTTAACTGCATCCCTATCATCCTTATTCAACTTTTCAGCTTTTTCAAATAAAGCTTTATAATAAGAAACATACAACTTCATTTCTATATGAAATTCACGTTTTATTGCATCTTCACTAGTTAAGCTTCTTAAATCGTTATAATAAGGAGTTCCTTTTAAATTATCTACAAACTCATATATATTTTTTGATAATATTAGCTTATTATATGGTATATTTGTAAACTTTTCGGAATGTATAAATCTTTCTTCTATATTATTTAAATCTTCATTCCTTGCGATCTTCCTAAGTATTAAACTTATATCCCTTATATCCGCCTCTGTTAAAAATGCTTTTATAAAATCTTTATATGCTCCGGAATAGTAATGAAGCAATTGTTCAATTTCTAAAATTTTATATCTTTCTAATATAGTTTCTAAATTGCCTCTATGGATATCATTTTTTACATCTTTTAAAACATCCTGAAAAGTTTCGCTTTTTTTTAAATATTCAGTCAATTGTTCGACTGAAGTAAAATCTAAAATTTTGTCCCAATCAATTTTCTTAAAAATACGTCCTCTTTTAGCAGTAAGTTTTATCTTTATTGCATAATAAGTATCGTAAGTGCTGCTCATATTACTCCTCCAATGCAAATAACTTACTAAACAGCTTCTCCATAAGCATCTTTTCTGCATCCTTATACTGTTTATCTATCTCATCAGAAATTTTGCTGATTGCATTTTTTTGCTTTTCTTCTTTATTTTTTAATATTGAATCCATTTTTTCAGCTATGGATTCTGCATTTTGTTTAGCGTTATTCAGCTTTTCTTTCTTGTAAATGTTAATAGTTTCTTCATATGTTTGTCTTACTTTTAAAAGCTCATTTTCATTGTTTTCTTGACTTTCAAAAGCGTGCTTATCAATTTGAATGATTTGATTTATAACATCTTTCAATTAATTACTCCTTCCTATATTTAAAATAACAAAATTGATTATACGTCTGTACAATATAAATATCAAGGACTTTTTTTTATTTAATTATATCCTAAATTGTTAAAAAATATGCATTCCTTGATAATTGAGGATGGGTAGGTATTTATGTTGAAATATTAGTTAATAAAAAAAGCGTTACACCGATTTATGGTGTAACACTTTTTTTACTCTCTAATTTTTGATTCGTTTATTTCTGGACTGCAACGTTTTGAATCTGATACTATTTCCCAATGAATTATTAGGGTTAAGGCAGCTCTTAATACTACAATGGATGCAAGGATTATTAATTCATCAATTGTTCTTATAACTAATGTTTTAAGTATCTCTGCTCCTAACTTGAATTCCAATGCCATAGCTAAGGCCTGAGAAAATTCAATTTTTATGGTTTCATCTCCAAAGTTAAAACCTTTAACAGCATATTTGATAAATGCCTTCATAGCTGAATAAAATACTATAAATACTCCAACTATTTCTAAAATATGCGCTATGTTAGGCACTGCAATACTAATTATTTGTTCAAGCATGTTCCCTCCAAATTTATATAATTTTCACTTAGATTATAAACGATTTCATTTGGCTTGTCAAAGAAAGTTTTTCCAATTAAAAAACATAATAAGCTTGTTTATAAATATACATAGTTAAGGGGGTGAAAATATGATAATACATATGAGCAAAAGGAAATTTATGGTTATTTTAATAATAGCTTTATTGCTGGTAGTTTTTTTGATTTACAATATTTTTAATAACTTTTCTGTATCTGTTTCAGCAAATATATCTAATTGGGGACTTAAATTCAATGCAGATGGAACAGCTCCTATGGGTAATGCAGGTAAAGATTTTTTGAAGAAATACAATTCATATTATGTAGGAAATTCAGATGATAAAAGTATTTATCTTACATTTGATGCAGGTTTTGAAAACGGTAATACAGAAAAAATTCTTGACACACTTAAAAACCATGATGTTAAAGCAGCATTTTTCTTAGTGGGACATTATTTGGAGAAAGAACCTGACCTTGTGAAAAGGATGGTTGAAGAAGGTCATATAGTTGGAAATCATACCTACCACCATCCTGATATGTCATTGATTTTGGATAAAGAATCATTCAACAGGGAGCTAACATCTTTAGAAGAACTATATAAGGAGATAACAGGTCAAGATATGCCCAAATATTACAGACCTCCTCAGGGCAAGTTCAATGAAGAAAATCTAAAAATGGCCGATGAATTAGGTTATAAAACAATTTTTTGGAGCTTAGCATATGTTGATTGGTACAAAGACAAACAACCTACAAAGGAACATGCATTTAGCAAGCTTATTCCTCGAATTCATCCAGGGGCGGTAGTATTGTTGCACAGTACATCAGATACAAATGAAGAGATATTGGATGAACTTTTAACTAGGTGGAAGGAATTAGGATACACCTTTAAAACATTGGATGATTTGACAACTTGATATATCTAACGTGACAAGGGGACGGGGTTAGTGTCATCAAACTCCGTCTTCTTACTACTCTTTTGAAAAAAATGATTGTATTTTTGTGTTGACAAAGTAAAAATGATGTGGTAATTTAATTGTAAATAATTGCAGAGGAAGAGTAGTCTTAAAGCCATGATTAAAGCAAGACAGGGACGATGGGAGCCTGTTATCAACTGATGATGAAGACACCTCAAGAAAAGCAAGATTAATTGAGAGGGACTTTTAGTCCAAATAGGGTGGCAACGCGGGTTATACTCGTCCCTAAGCATAGGGACGGGTTTTTTGTTTTTATATAAAATTGACGATGTATATATGGAGGGTGCTATGGAAACTATGGGAACACTTAGAAGAACTAATATGTGCGGTGAGCTAAACATTAATCACATAGGCGAAGAAGTTGTGCTTATGGGATGGGTACAAAAAAGAAGAAGCTTAGGCGGATTAATATTTGCGGATTTAAGAGATATTACCGGTTTAATTCAAATTATTTTTGATACAGATGTAAATAAGGAAGCATTTGAAAAAGCTGAAAGCTTAAGAGGCGAATTTGTTATTGCAGTAAAAGGTAAAGTTTTTGAAAGACAATCTAAAAATTCTGAGATGGCTACAGGCGATATAGAAGTATATGCCCAGGAACTTAAAATTTTAGATGCTGCACAAACTCCTCCTATTTATATAAAGGATAATGATGATGTTTCTGAACAAATGCGTTTAAAATATAGATATCTTGACTTGAGAAAACCATTTATGCAGCAAAATCTTTTGATGAGAAGCAAAACGTCAAAGATAATAAGAGACTTTTTATATGACAATGGTTTTAATGAAATAGAAACACCATTTTTAGCTAAACCAACACCTGAAGGAGCGAGAGATTACTTAGTTCCAAGCAGAGTGTCCACTGGCAATTTCTATGCATTGCCTCAGTCACCACAGCTATATAAGCAGTTATTGATGGTTTCAGGAATGAACAGATATTATCAGATAGTGAGATGTTTTAGAGATGAGGACTTAAGAGCTAACCGTCAACCTGAATTTACTCAAGTTGATATTGAAATGTCTTTTGTTGATGCAGAAGATGTAATGGCAATAAATGAAAAGCTTATTCAAAAAGTATTTAAGGAAGTAAGAGATATAGATATTAAGCTTCCATTAAGACGTATGTCATATAATGAAGCTATGGATAAATACGGTTGTGACAAACCAGACCTTCGTTTTGGATATGAGCTTAAAAATATAACTGATGTATTTAAAAATTCTGAATTTAATGCATTTAAAAGTACCTATGACAATGGCGGACTGATTAAATGTGTTAAAATTGACGGAGCTTCAGAAGATTATTCCAAGAAGGGAATATCTAAGCTTGAAAAATTTGTTAAAACTCATGGTGCAAAGGGATTAGCATGGTTCAAATATGAAAATAACACATTTGATTCCCCTATTGCTAAATTTTTAAGTGAAAGTGAAATAAATGAATTAATGTCATTGTTGGAAATTAAGGAAAAAGATATAGTATTTATAGTTGCAGATAGTGAATCAGCAGTAAATACTGCACTTAGTGCCTTAAGAATTGAAATAGCCAAAGAAAGAAATTTAATCGATAAAGATAAATTTGAATTGGTTTGGATAACAGAATTCCCACTGTTTGAATACAGTGAGGAAGAAGACAGATATGTTGCCAAGCACCATCCATTTACATCACCTGTTGATGAGGATTTAGACAAATTAGAATCTAATCCAGGGGAAGTTAGGGCAAAAGCTTATGACATTGTTATTAATGGAGATGAAATAGGCGGAGGAAGTATACGTATTACAAACAGAGAATTACAAAATAGAATGTTTAGAGCTTTAGGTTTCACAGATGAAGAAGCACAAGAAAAATTCGGTTATTTGTTGGAAGCATTTAAATACGGTGTACCACCTCACGGAGGAATTGCATTTGGATTAGACCGTTTTATGATGCTTTTGACTGGAAGTGACAGCATAAAGGATGTAATTGCATTTCCAAAAAC
>DATESJ010000168.1:0-2987 GCA_035270885.1 Sedimentibacter sp.
ATCTTTTTTGTTATATGGCTTTTGATTTAAAATAATTATAATGCATAAAATACTTTATATCAATGTATTTTATGGAAATATACTAAGTGGGATAACTAGAAAGTTGTTCCAATTATATCAAATCTTCCTTTCTGAAGGTAATGAACAAAAACCTCCATTGGAAAGGTTGAACTAGTATTTAGTTTAATTGCATATAAATATCAGATATTGATGTGGGTGTTAATACAACTACATAGTTATATCAACATCCACTTTTTTATGGATGAAATAGTAAAAACGATGGAATATCAGCAGTAAACTAAACAACTTAAGGTCGTCTCTAACATTAATAAATATAATAGATTACAAATTGACTATGCATAATAGGAACTGTATTTTGTTCAGTTTTTATCTTAAATAATTTTTTATATTCTTATTTAAAAATTGTTGCAAAACAAGAAAATGAATGGTCTACATATATGACAGATAAAATCGGAAGACATAATTGTTAATAATTTAATTGGTACAATTATTGTGAGACTTGATGTGTATTGTTTGGAAGTGATTCATTTATGGGTTGATTTTAGATAAATATATAGTTTTAACAAGCTTTTAACAAAGGAGATATACAAAATGAAGATATTAAATAGTAAGTGGGTTAAATATTTGACCATTTGCACAGTATTTATTGCTTTAATTGGAGCATCGTTTAAAATAGTTTTTTCGCAAGCGCTTGATTTTCATTTATTAAAAGGCGTAAATGAAAATGGACAAACATATGGCATAGATTCAGAAGATTCACCTGATCTTATAGCTGCACAAGGCATAGATGGCACATACGGTTATATTTTAAGTAATGATTTAGATGGACCAGAATTTAGCACACCAGAGGAAGCTGTTAATTGGCAAAAAAAATATAATGGAAAACATGTAATACCATTATATGCAAGTGATGGTAAAACTGTGATTGGCGAATTTGATTTAGAAGCTTCAGAAGATATTGAATAAACGATAAAATTAAGAAAGAAGGAGAAAAAAATGAATAAGAAAAACATAATTAAACGTAGTACATGCTTTTTATTCGTAAGTATACTGTTGTTTTCAAATGTTTATGTAGCTTTTGCTGCATCAAGTCCTACACAATATGCAACGGTGTATTCACATGACTACTCATACTTTAATGCTGCAGTTTCTCTCGGTACAGGAGCTCGTGCGTATGTGAGTGTTCAAAATGATGATGGAACTGGAGGGATTGCAGCGGGATATATGGGTGGTAATGCAAAATTGTATAATTCAAATGGAATAATCAGTAAAAGTACAGGAATGCAATATACTGATGACTATGTTGTAGGATGGGCATGGTATACTAACTATGCAACTTGGTCTGGAACTTACTATGCAAAAAGTCAAGTAGCCTTCTATAATGGAGATGGGTACGATAAATTTGATGTAAATAAATCACCAAGTGTATCTTATTCTAGCAGTAAGAGTAACACTCAAATGACAAAGGAATTAGCGATTTCAGAGTATAAAATTAATGAAAATGGTGAAAAGTATGGCTCAGAGCTTTATGCAGATATATGTGGAGAACTCCCAGATCTGATATTAGCTGAAGGTAAAAATGGAGAAATAGGATATGTTCGTAATATTGATTTAAACCCAGATCCAAAAACCATTGAGGAAGCTATTGCTTTGAATAAAATTACTGAAATTCCACTTTATAGTTCAGACGGCAAGACTGTCATTGGTACATTTGAATTCAGTAGAAGTTCTGGCATTCACTAAATAGTGAAAGCATTACCATACGGGGGACTTGGTTCTTGATACATCCATATAGATGACAATAATCCCGTCCCCGTGATACACCGCATCACTTTGATATAAAAGTAATGTGGTGTATTTTTTTTTGACTATCAGTTTAACAATATTCAATAACAGACAAAGCACAAATTAAGCCTTCACCTTCATCTACTATATCGATGATTTTTTCTTAGTTCGTTTGCAGCTTTATGCTGCGGTATGATATAATATCTATAAAACAATATTAATAAAAACTGACAAATTAGTTATGGAATGATATGATATAAAATATCTTCCGAAAAAATAAGGAAAAAACATGTATATAGAAAAATAAAGCAGTATAGAAATACAGATGATAAATGGGGGGAATAATGATAACTATTGCAATTATAACTTCTATTAAAGATGAAAATGAGAGAAGTTTTATTGAAGAATTGTATATAAAACATAATAAGGTTATGTGGAAATATGCAATGAGTTTAACAAAAAATAAAGATGAAGCTGATGAATTAATCCAAATTTCTTTTGAAAAGATAATAAGATGCATTGATGCTGTCAAAGAAATAAATTGTTGCAAAATCGATTATTATATGGTCTCTATAGTTAGAAACTCTTATAATACACTATTGAGAAAAAAATATAATGAAAAAGAAAATATAAAATACATAGATAGTGATGAGTTAGCTGATTTAGAGGCACATGATGATTATGAAAGTGTTCTGGAAAAAAATAGCACCTCTGATATTATATCTGCATTAGAAAATATGCCTGATAAATATAAGATGGTTCTGAAATTAAAATATGTTCATGAATTTGAGGATGAACAGATAGCTAAAACTATAGGGGTACAAACAAACAGCGTAAGGATGTATAAAACAAGAGCATTGAGAATGTTAGCAGAAAGGCTGAAAGGAAGTGTGTGTAGTGAAAAGTAGTTTTAATGACGAATACGGAGAAATATTACTCAGAAAAGCTGCAATACTCTTGTCTGAAGAAGATGAAAAAATATATGACAAATTACGAGATGATGAAACTATAGTCAACCCAAATCAGGAAGAATTAGATAAAAAAATATTGGGTATGATAAAAAACTATGAAAAAAAGGATAAAAGAAAGCGAAACTTGATGCTATTAAAAAGAGTCGCATTAAAAGCCGCAATTTTCATTGCTGTACTTACGATAGGTTTTGCAATAACATTTACTACAGT
>DATESJ010000169.1:0-5235 GCA_035270885.1 Sedimentibacter sp.
AATATATCCTTCATTCTTCTAATAGAATTAAATAAGTACATTAATATGTTAATAAATCTTTACAGATCTGTCAAGTTATCTTATATGAGTCCGCAAGCATAAGTCCGCAAGCAGATAAAAAAAAAGCCTCATTATTTTCATAATGAAGCTTTTTTTGTTTTATTAATTAATTGTAATCTTCCTGAGTAACATATTCTTCTTTTTCTGCTTCCAGTTCAGGAATATCTTCAGTCTTAGTATATGTTATAATATTCATAACCAATATTGCAACTGCAAAATATCCTATTGCTGGGTAAACATATCCTATAAGGTTTGTAAATCCAAGCATGCTTGCTGCTAAAGCAACTAATGTAATTGAAGCTATTGTAGCTTTATTTCCTAGTTTTTTGAAAACAGAGATTTTACTAGCTCTTTGGTATACTCCAAAGAAACATGAAATTGCTGTTGAATATAAACCTGCAAATAATACTAGAGAATATAGAGAGCCAAATAAAGGTGATATTGTATTTACCAAATCAACTATGGGTAAATTAGATGTTCCAATTAAACCTAAGTTTTTTGAAAGAGCAGTATATAGTGCAAAAGCACATATACCTAATGTTAAGCCACCATATATAGCTCCGTTTTTTATTGCCTTTTGGTCTTTAGCCTTATTACCCATTGTAACCATTACGGCAATTGCTACTACATAATTAAATGTAACATATAATATACCTGACAAAGACCAGTGTTTAATAAGCGGACTTGAATTTACAACAATTTCTTTTGTAGAATCCACTGCTACAGGATTTACAGTGAAATAAATTGCTGTAGCAAAAGCACCGATAACCATTACAGGAACAACTGCTGAAAGAGCTTTAACTATACCATCAAGTCCTGCTAAAAGACTTACCATTAACAATACACACATTATAATTCCACCAACTATTAAAGGCCACCCCATAGTTTGTCCGAATGTTGCACCAGATGCTGCAATCATTATAGTTAAAGTACTGAATAAAGTGAAAGTAATTACAATATCAGAAAAAATCTGTGGTAGTTTTGTTTTTCCAAATGACAATATTGATTCATAATCATCCGTTTTTAATCTTCTTCCCAACATCATTGGTATATATGCAGCCACTATAAATAGAAACGTTGCTATAATTATCGATATTAATCCTTTTTCATGAAATGCATTAAAAAATTGCAAAATTTCTTGTCCAGAAGCATATCCTGCTCCTATAATTGCCCCTACATATGTTGATGCTATCCCAAATGCAGAAAGACCTTTCTTATTTGTATTCTTACTCATTTATTACCTCCGCTTTGCTTTTAATTTATTACTCTAGAAATCTTACGTTTTCCTACTCTACTTAGAACAATGGATGTATTCTATCAAATATAAAAAACTTAATCAAGAACCATTTTGTGGAACTTGTTAACTTTATGTAATATTTTAACTTAATTTAAACTATTATTTTTATTTAAAATGTTAAATATTTAACCATTAATATTTCAATTTTAGGTTAACGTTTTTCTTAGTTAAATGTTATATTTATTTAATATTATAATTATTTGTACAGTAAAATATTTACAAAGATAAAAAAACTGCCTTTAAGCAGCTTTTTTATCTGATAACGAGTTTTATAGAGTTTATAATCCTAATTCTTCTTTTAATTTATTAATTTCTTCATCTACCGAAGCATTGCCCATTGATGCATATTTTTCTTCTAAAGCTTTTGCATCATCTATAGGCTCCATATTAAGCTCAGCCATTGCATTTGCTTCATCCAACATCCTGCTTGCCTTTTCTTCCATACGCTCAAAAGCACTTTTTGCACCGGATATCTTTTTAGTTGCCTGTGTTGCTTCATTTAAAGTTTCCTGTGTTTTTGCTACTTTAACTTTTGATTTAATGACCATTCGTCTTGCTTTTAATGCTTCAATGTCAGAAGTTAATTTATCATGCATTTGACGCATTTTAATTGCATTTTCATGAGCAGCTGCATAAGCAGTCATTAGCCCTGCCCCTACATTTTCCAATTCTTGTTTTTTATTTACAAATGTTTTTGCATCGCCATCATTGCCTGCTACCAATGCTTTCTTTGCAAATTCTCCAAACTTTGCAACTTCTGCCTGATTTTCATCTATTAATCTCTTAGTGCGTGTTTCTTCTGCTATAACCTCTGCTGTACTTTGTTTTACCTCAGCAAGATCCTTCATCATATCTTCCAAGTATTGATCAATCATTTTCTCCGGATCTTCCATCTTTTCAAGCAATACATTTATGTTTGCTTTGATAATATCACTGAATCTTTCTAAAATTGCCATTTTTTCCTCCTTAATTTATCCACTGCCCTTTGGCAGATTATATTTATTACTCTTTATTATCATCCTGGTATTTTTTAAGCAAATCTTCTGCTTCGGTATCACCAAACCTATCAAGTGGAGTTTTTAATATATCTTCTCTTCTTTTTGCTTCCAAATTCTTTTGTTCTTTTGATTTTTTCCACCATATGAATAGAACAATAAGAAAAACTGCCATACCAATAACAATAAATACCCTAATCCATGGAGACTTAGTAACCGTCATAATTCTATCAGCAGCATCACTGAAAGATTTGCTGAAGAACTCCTCGTCGCCTAAACCTTCCTCATAGTAGTATCTATCTATATAATCAAGCAATATGTTACCTGCTTCTATATCTATTACACTTTTTGCTTGAGTTCCGGCAACATACCAGTCCATATACCTACCTTCATATTCAAAGAATACTAAGAGTAAATGTGCTTCATCCGTAAATAACTCATCATACATACTATTTGCAAATGTTTCTAATTCTAAATCTGTGGGATAATGCGAACCACTAATTGTATCAGTCAAATATAAAAATGGTTGAACTCCTGTTTCCTTATAAAAATGTTTTAAACCGTTTATAAGTTTTGTTTCATTGTTAATCCAACCTATTTCATCTTTATAGTACTTTGTTTCATTTACAGACCCGGGCGATAGAGCAACCCTTTCAACAGAAGAAATAGTTATATTTCCAACCTTATTATTTCCACCTAAGTTAGAAAAAACAATAGCTATTATTAATGCTATAACAATGAAAACAATAATCGCTGTAATGCATCCACAGCCACCTCCACCTGAACTCCTTGGAGACCTATTATTTCCTCCCCCATAACCTCCGGAAGGTCTGAAGCCTCTTCCCAAAATAAAACCCGTTCCAAATCCCGGCCCTGACCTACTGCCACCGCCAAATATTCCACCACTTGATCCTCCTAATGAACCGCCGCTTCGCCCACCTGAAGAACTGCCGCGACCTAATCCAGACAAACCTCCTCTGTTTCCACCTAATGAAAATCCGCCGCCGAAGCCACCGCTCCGTCCGCCGCTTCCTCTGCTTCCACCAAAGGAACCGCCACCACTTCTGCCTCCTGAACCTCCGCTTCTACCCAATGAAATTCCCTCCATATTAATGTTTACATTACTATAATTATTTCATTATTTTAAAATAATACCCTTTTTTATATGTTTAAATCATAAATAAGACAATTAATCATTTATGTCATAATCATCAAGAAAATTATGATGCACCTTTCCTTTTCGATAGCCAATTATAGTATCTAAATTTATATTATGTATACTTCTGAAAATATTTGTATCTATATTTGGGTTAATTTGCGTTAATTTTCTTATTAACATTTTCATTTCTTGTCTTTTAGAACCTATTTCCTCATTGTGAGTTCTTTCTGTAACCCGGCAAGCACATTGAATAAACTGCAAATTATTATATCTTTTCCATGAAATTATATCCTCTTCCCGTATTTTATACATAGGTCTTATAAGCTCCATACCCTCATGATTAGTGCTTTTGAGTTTAGGCATCATTGTTTTTATCTCAGCAGCATAGAGCATGCTCATAAGTACCGTTTCAATAACATCATCAAAATGATGACCTAAAGCAATTTTATTGCAGCCTAATTCCTTAGCATTTCTGTACAAATATCCTCTTCGCATCCTTGCACATAAATAACAAGGTGTTTCATCAACCCTATCTACTATTTCAAATATAGGTGTATTAAATATTTTAACAGGGATATTTAACAGTTTGGCATTGTCAATTATTGCTTGTCTGTTCATTTCGTTATATCCCGGATCCATTACTATATATTCAGTTTCAAATTTAATGTCGCTGTATTTTTGAAGGTGTTGCATGCACTTAGCCATTAGCATGGAATCCTTTCCTCCTGAAATGCATACAGCAATTTTGTCATTATCCTGAATTAATTTATATTCTTTGCTTGCTGAAATGAATTTTGACCATATGGTCTTTCTATATTTCTTTATAATACTTCTTTCGATTTCTTCATATCTTTCCATTTTGTCCTGCTTTACTATGTAGTTTATTTATTTGACTTCTTTTTCTATTATATAACTTAATCAAAATAAAACAAGAATCAATTTTTATTATTGCAATTTGTGAAAATGTTTGCTATCCTATATATGGAAATAGGGGTTAAATAACTTTTATAACAATTATTAGGAGGAATTATGGGAGTAGCTCACGAAGTAGACTACAAAATTTTCGGAGACGATATTCAATTTGTTGAAATAGGTCTCGATTACGGGGAAACAATTGTTGCAGAACCAGGGGCAATGATGTACATGGATTCAAATATTGAAATGGACACTATGTTTGGAGACGGCAGTGAAAAAACCAAGGGCTTTAAGGGAATGTTAGCAACTGCAGGCAAAAGAGTACTTACAGGTGAAAATTTATTTACAGCTACATTTACTAACAAAAGTGTTGATAAGAAGGCTGTTGCATTTGCAGCACCTTATCCGGGAAAAATAATTCCTGTCAACCTACTTGATTATGGCGGACAAATTATTTGTCAAAGGGATTCATATTTATGTTCTGCAAAGGGTATTGAAATTACAATTGCATTTCAGAAAAAAATTGGTGCAGGATTTTTTGGTGGCGAAGGATTTATAATGCAAAAATTAGTAGGTGATGGTTTTGCATTCCTTCATGCAGGTGGAACTATTATTAAAAAAGAATTAGCTTCAGGTGAAATGATTAAATTAGACACAGGATGTTTAGTAGCCTTTACTCAAGGAGTGGATTATGATGTTCAAATGGCAGGCAATGTGAAAAGTGCATTGTTTGGCGGTGAAGGCTTATTCCTTGCAACATTAAGAGGACCAGGCTCTATATGGATACAATCTCTTCCATTTAGCAGGAT
>DATESJ010000170.1:0-4546 GCA_035270885.1 Sedimentibacter sp.
CATACTATACTTACTTTTGATAAAATAAACAGAAGATATTCTCCATGGAGTTCAAAACTCTACGGATTGAGAGAACTACCTCGTAAATAATATCGCATTTTTCATAATAGAATAGCGTTAAACAACGCGTACTGTATTAAAGAATAAAAATTTAATAAAAATGAAAGAATATAAATATAGAATCAACGGCAGCTTATACAATGTAGTTGTAAATGAAATTGCTGACGAACATGCATCTGTTGAGGTAAATGGGACTCCTTATACTGTTGAACTAGAAAAGAAGACAGTAAAAAAACAGGTGGGTTCACCATTTAAAAAAGCAGCTCAAGCAGGAAGTCCTAGCCCAAGTGCAGTTGCAGCTACTCCCGTAACAAAACAATCTGCACCATCAAGCTCTAATGCACAAAAATCTCCATTACCAGGGGTAATATTAGAAATTAGCTGTAATGTTGGAGATAGTGTTAAAAAAGGGCAGAAACTACTTATTCTGGAAGCTATGAAAATGGAAAATAATATCATAGCTGATAAAGATGGAACTATTCAAGAAATTAAAGTTAGTAAAGGCGACTCTGTTTTAGAAGGTACTGAACTAGTAATAATTGTTGGTTAAGATATGGGAAGTTTTACTCAGTTTTTAATTGATAATCTAAGCGCCTTTACCAATAACACAGGGTTTGCAAATGTTGAACTGACTCATATTATAATGTTCTTTTTTGGAATATTATTTATATACTTAGCCATTCGATATGAATTTGAACCTTTACTATTAGTACCAATTGGTTTTGGTATTTTAATTGGTAATATCCCTTTTGATGCTACAGCAAATCTGGGAATTGGCATTAATGAAGAGGGATCGGTTCTAAATATACTTTATTCAGGTGTAAAAAATGGATGGTATCCTCCATTAATTTTCTTGGGTATTGGTGCAATGACAGACTTCTCATCTTTGATAGCCAACCCTAAGCTTATGTTAGTTGGTGCAGCATCTCAGTTTGGTATTTTTGGTGCTTATATAATCTCACTGCAACTCGGATTTGAGCCTACAGAAGCTGCCTCTATTGGTATAATTGGTGGTGCTGATGGCCCTACTGCTATTTTCTTAACTTCAAAATTGGCTCCTCACTTGTTGGGTGCTGTGGCTATTTCGGCTTACTCATACATGGCTCTGATTCCCATACTTCAGCCTCCATTTATGAGACTGCTGACAACTAGTAAGGAAAGAGTTATAAAAATGAAATCTGCTAGAGTGGTTTCACAGAGCGAAAAGATTATTTTCCCTATTATTGGTCTTCTGATGACTACTTTCTTGGTTCCATCTGGTTTACCTCTATTGGGGATGTTGTTTTTTGGAAACTTACTTAAAGAGTCAGGTGTTACAAGACGTTTAGCTGAAACTGCAAGAGGACCAATGGTTGATATAGTTACTATTCTATTAGGTTTAATGGTGGGAGTTGCTACTCAGGCGTCAACATTCTTAACAGCTGCTTCAATCAAAATATTTATGCTGGGAGCATTGGCATTTATTATTGCAACTTGCGCAGGTGTACTATTTGTTAAGTTCATGAATTTGTTCTTAAAGAAAGAAAATAAAATTAACCCGCTAATTGGTAATGCAGGAGTGTCTGCAGTTCCTGGATCTGCTAGAATGTCGCAGGTTGTAGGTCTTGAATATGACTCTACAAATCACCTTTTAATGCATGCAATGGGACCAAACGTTGCAGGTGTGATAGCATCGGCTGTAGCTGCTGGCTTAATGCTTGGTTTCCTTTATTGATATATTTAATAGTTATCTAATTATGGAATTAGAACAGTTGCTACCTGCCATATCAGGAATGACATGGCAACATTTGATAATGATTGGTGTGGGTGTTATTCTTATTTATTTAGCAATTGCTAAAAAATATGAACCAACACTACTACTTCCAATGGGATTTGGAGCAATATTAGTGAATATTCCTTTGTCTTCTGCTATTACGCAGATTGATCCTGCAACAGGTGAAGCTCTGGAAGGTGTGCTAAACATCTTTTTTGATGCAGGTATTGCAACAGAAATATTTCCACTACTGATTTTTATCGCGATAGGGGCTATGATAGATTTTTCTTCGCTCTTTCGTAATCCTTCATTGCTATTATTTGGAGCAGCTGCTCAATTCGGTATATTTATGACAATGGTATTAGCAGCACTTCTCGGGTATGATATCCGAGAAGCTGCTTCTATTGGAATTATAGGTGCTGCAGATGGTCCAACTTCAATAGTTGTTGCTTCTAGATTTGCACCTCACATGCTTGGACCTATATCAGTTGCTGCATATTCTTATATGGCTTTAGTACCCATTATACAGCCTCCTGTTATAAGATTGCTAACTTCTAGAAAAGAGCGTTTAATAAGAATGAAAACTGATGCTAATAGACAAATATCTAAGAAAGCTCTAATAGCTTTTCCTATAGTTATAACTATTGCAGCAGGTCTAATTGCACCATCATCACTTGCTCTTGTTGGCTTCTTAATGTTTGGCAACTTAATTAGAGAATGTGGTGTATTAAATAAACTTTCATTGTCTGCACAAAATGAGCTCTCGAGCTTGGTAACAATTTTACTTGGAATAACAATTGCAAGTACAATGACAGCAGACAGATTTATAAGAGTTGATACACTAATTATAATTGGTTTGGGACTCTTTGCTTTTGTTTTTGATACATTTGGTGGTGTTATCTTCGCTAAATTTCTAAACATATTTAGAAAAGAAGGTAATAAAATTAATCCGATGATTGGAGCCTGCGGAATTTCTGCTTTCCCCATGTCGGCTAGGGTGATTCATCAAATGGGACAAAAAGAAGATCCGTACAACTATTTACTTATGCCAGCAATTAGTGCTAATGTAGGTGGTCAAATTGGATCAGTGGTAGCGGGGGGTATTATATTAACTTTGGTTCCATTACTTGGGTGATAGGAAAAAATATACTAGTCTTGTAAATTAAAGAATATAATATGAGTACAACAATAGAAACTGCACTTTTTATGAAACACTACGTGATAAACTTATGTGGGGCGCCGATGTTAGAAAACAACAAAAATAACTTATTCGGTTATTAATTAATTATTTAATAACCGAATAAGTTATCTATTTCATCCATTATCTTTTTGCTTGTCATCCTCGTATGGGAACCATTTTTCGAGTCCTTTAATCATAAGGAAAAATATAAACATAAAAATGAATATTCCCACTATTCCCACTAGCGCAATAAAAAGCGAAATTTGTATAGTTTCAGTCATATACTTTTGTTTAAATCTAGTGAAATGAATCCCTTTCTTTTGTCATGCTAATAATGGAACCAATGTTAATATAATACCTCCTGCTACAACAGAACCAATTTGTCCACCAACATTTGCACTAATTGCAGGCATTAATAAATAGTTGTAAGGGTCTTCTTTTTGTCCCATTTGATGAATAACACGAGCCGACATTGGAAAAGCAGAAATACCGCATGCACCAATCATCGGGTTAATTTTATTACCCTCTTTTCGGAATATATTAAGAAACTTGGCAAATATAACTCCACCAAATGTATCAAAAATAAAAGCAAAGAGTCCCAACCCAATTATAACAAGCGTATCTAATCTTATAAACCGGTCTGCTGTCATAGTGCTTGCAATTGTTATTCCTAGTAAAATGGTAACAAGGCTTGCGAGTTCATTTTGTGCAGATAATGAAAGTTTATTCAATACTCCACATTCTCTTATCAGATTTCCAAACATTAAAAATCCTATCAATGCAAGTGATGATGGAGCAATTATACCTGCTGCTACCGTTATAGCAATAGGAAAAGCAATCAATGCTTGTTTAGATATTTTTCTGTTAGCATCCGTAGACATTCTTATTAAACGTTCTTTTCTAGAAGTAAGCATTCTAATTACTGGAGGTTGAATAATTGGAACCAACGCCATATATGAGTATGCAGCAACAGAAATTGGTCCCAACATATGTGGTGCAAACCTTGAAGCAACAACAATAGATGTTGGCCCGTCAGCCGCACCAATAATACCTATGGAGGCAGCTTCTCGGATATCATATCCGAGAAGAGCCGCTAACACCATAGTCATAAAAATACCGAATTGAGCAGCCGCTCCAAACAATAGAAGAGAGGGATTACGAAAAAGAGGAGAGAAATCAATCATTGCTCCAATAGCAATAAAAATCAACAACGGAAATATTTCTGTTGCAATCCCTGCATTGAAGAAGATATTAAGTACTCCGTCGATAGCTTCACCTGTTGTCGGGTCAATCTGTGTAATAGCAGATGATAATGGTATATTAACCAGTATAGCACCAAATCCCATCGGTAGAAGTAAAGTCGGCTCATACT
The DNA here is from genome assembly GCA_035270885.1 of Sedimentibacter sp. Taxonomy (GTDB): domain Bacteria; phylum Bacillota; class Clostridia; order Tissierellales; family Sedimentibacteraceae; genus Sedimentibacter. Next base: position 4,366 of record DATESJ010000170.1, read on the forward strand.
TTTTGACTATAGCCAAATAAATAAGAGTCATACCCACTCCAATCATTACAAGATGTTGCCATGTCATCCCTGATATTGCTGGCATTAGCTGTTCAAATCCCACAATTGGAATATATTAAAAATTAATATAGGAATCCAAGCATCAATCCAGCAGCTACAGCCGAAGCTATAACACTGTCTC
>DATESJ010000171.1:0-11990 GCA_035270885.1 Sedimentibacter sp.
CGACGGAGTTATATTATATGATGGAATAGACATCAAAAGAATTAACAAAGAGGATTTGCGAAGCACTATGAGTATAGTTTTGCAGGATGTTCATTTATTTGAAGGAACAGTTAAAGATAATATCCGTTATGGCAGATTAGATGCAACAGATGAAGAAGTAATAGCAGCAGCAAAGCTTGCAAATGCACATTACTTTATAAAACATCTCCCTCAGGGCTATGATACAATGCTGATAGTTGATGGTCAAAATTTATCTCAAGGAGAAAGACAACTTCTGTCCATTGCAAGAGCTGCTATAGCTGATCCGGTTATACTAATCCTTGATGAAGCAACATCTTCGGTAGATACAAGAACTGAAAAACTCATATCTGAGGGTATGGATAAATTAATGTCAGGAAGAACTACATTTGTTATTGCTCACAGGCTATCAACAGTGCGTGATTCCAATGCCATAATGGTACTTGAACAAGGAGAAATTATTGAGCGAGGCGACCATGATGAATTAATGGCACAAAAAGGACGTTACTATGCATTAAATACAGGAACAGTGGAGTTGGAGTAAACTAAAGGAGTGTGCATACAATTTGCGGTTGGATGATTTATCCTAAAAAAACAATAAACAATAAGTTTGGCAACAATGCCTTTGATTGGATGAAAGAAAGTGCTTTAAAGAATGAAATTTTTATTGACATAATATATAGCGATGATTTAGTAATCTTAAACGACAAACTTGGAGTAGATTTCATAAGCAATGGTAAGAAACTTAAATTTCCTGACTTTGTTATAATGAGGGATTATGATTATGCCATCAGTATGCAGCTTGAAAATTTAGGAATTAAGGTAATTAACTCCACACTGTCAATGATGAATTCGCAAAACAAAGCTGTAACATCACAATTGTTGGTTAAAAATAAAGTAAGCACACCTAAATTTATGTTTACCAAATATAAAAATTACGAATCAATTCATAGTTATTTTGACAAGAAAAAATTTGTAATGAAAAAAATAGACGGCTCTCAGGGAATAGGAGTTTATCTCATTGAAAATGAAGAAGACTATAATAATGCTTATGATGAAATAAATGACATTTATTTTTGCCAGGAATTTATAGAGAATAGTTTTGGTCAAGATATCCGTGTTTATGTATTGGGTAAGAAGGTGCTTGGCTGTGTTAAAAGAATTTCTGACAATAGCTTTAAATCCAATTTCTCATTGGGAGGAAAAGTTGAAAAATATGATATAAATGATTCAATTATAGAAATTTCAGTAAATGCCGCCAAAGCAGTAGGTCTTGACTTTTGCGGCATAGATTTGCTTATTAGAGAGGATTCATATACTGTATGTGAGGTAAACGGCAATGCAGGATTCAGAACCATTACTCAAGTTTCGGATATAGATATACCTATGGAGTTATTCAAATGGATTAAAAAAAATGTGGGGCAGTAGGTGGATAATAGCGTATCTACCTAAACTGTCCCACTTTTGATTAAGTGTTTATTATAAAAGCACAATACACTGTAACAAATGTTACGCTATTAAACTTTGTATTGTGTTAAAATGTCTTATAATATGAAACAATTCGCTTGATCTCAGAATGACGAATACTAAAAGGAGAAGTTATGGATAAAAATATTAATATTAAAGATACATTGTTCAACATAACTGAAAGGCATAAGGAGGCTTTAGAACTTTTGATATCTTTGGGATTTGATAATCTAAAAGATGATAATATGTTAAAGCTTTTTGGAAGTAATATTTCATTAGAAAATGCATTGAAGTCTAAAAAAATTAATGTTGATATGTTTGTTACACAATTAATAGAAAAAATTGAAGAGAATGAATCTATCTTAAGTCAAACTAGCCATGAAGACACTATTAAAATCACCGGAGTTCTTCCTTGCCCCGTAAAAATTCCCCTCTTAGAAACTTTTGAAAAGTGGATAAGTGAGCAAGAATTTGATTTCAATTTAAATTATGAATTAAAGGCAGCATCAGTAGGAATTGATTGGATAAAGGAAGACCTACAAAATTCGGATAAGGTTCCGGATTTGTTCATATCAGCAGGTTTCGATTTGTTTTTTGATAAGAATCTTTTAGGAAAATACAAATCAGAAAATCTTTTCGAAGATATAACAGGAATAAAGAACTATAACGAAGATTTTACAGAGTATTCCATGAAGGATCCAAACAACCAGTATTCAGTACTTGGTATAGTTCCTGCGGTTTTTCTTATAAATAAAGATGAATTAAAGGGCAGAAAGATTCCAGAGAGCTGGGAAGAATTATTGTCAGGTGATTTTGAGAATAATGTAAGTTTGCCAATTAGTGACTTTGATTTATTCAATGCCTTATTATTAAATATGTATAAATTATACGGCGAAGATGGTATTAGAAAATTAGCAAGAATTTTTCAAAAAAATATGCATCCTTCAGAAATGGTTAAATCTCACATGAAAAGAGAAAGACCTGCAATTACAATAATGCCTTATTTCTTTACCTGGATGGTAAGAGAAGGTAGTCCCATGGAATTAGTATGGCCAAAGGACGGAGCCATTATAAGCCCTATTTTCATGCTTAGTAAGAAAGATACAAAGAATAAAACTAAGAAAATTGTTGACTTTTTTGCTTCAAAGGAAGCAGGAGAAATTTTGTCGCATAAAGGTAAGATGCCAAGTATTAATCCTGATGTTGATAATATGATACCGAAGGATAACAAATATATGTGGCTTGGTTGGGATTTCATAAAGGATAATGATATTTCATCCTTAATCAAAAAATGCGAGGGTATTTTCAACAAAACTTTGAAGGGAGATGACAGTAAATGAATTTAATAACAGTATCAGGACCTCCATCTTCAGGGAAAACATCAATAATTCTAAAAACAATTGAAGCAATTAAAAAAAGAGGACTAAATGTTGGAGTAGTAAAATTTGACTGCCTTTATACGGATGATGATGTATTGTATGAAAAGGCTGGAGTACCTGTTAAAAAAGGACTTTCTGGCTCTTTGTGCCCTGACCACTTTTTTGCAAGCAATATTGAAGAGGTTGTAAGGTGGGGAAACAAGGAAGGTTTGGATTTATTGATTACAGAAAGTGCCGGACTATGCAACAGGTGTTCACCATATATTAAAGGAATTAAAGCTATTTGTGTAATAGACAATTTAAGCGGTATAAATACTCCCAAGAAAATTGGACCAATGCTTAAAACTGCTGATATTGTTGTAATAACAAAAGGTGACATTGTTTCTCAGGCAGAAAGAGAAGTATTTGCATCAAGAGTTAATTCTGTAAATCCACAAGCAATAATTATGTCTGTAAATGGATTGACAGGTCAGGGAGCATTTGAACTTAGCACATTGATATATGATAAAGATTCAAATGTAGCAACAGTTAAAGGTAGCGAGCTTAAGTTTCCAATGCCATCTGCCTTATGCTCATATTGTTTAGGCGAAACTAGAATAGGCGAAGAATACCAAATGGGTAATGTAAGAAAGATGGATATAGGAGATAATAATGATTAGTATTAAAGAATTAGAAATGAAAAAAATCAAAGATTTAGAAAACCAATATCCTTTTGTATTGTCCTTCTTTGAAAACAACAAATTAGAAGTTGAAGATTATAAAGACTCTACATTTGTTGAATACTTAAATCATTTTACAAAAGAAGATATTGAAGAGTGGGCATTAGACATTCCTAAAATTAAGTCTGACTTGGAAGCTTATATAAATCAGATGTTGCAGTTTTTAGGTTTAGATAAAGATGTAGTGGACTCAATAACAATTATTGCCGGCAAGGATAAATACGGCAACAAAGAAAATTTCGATTCTTTGACTATAAAAAAGAGTGAAATTGTTTCAATAGTAGGGGCTACAGGCTCTGGTAAAAGTAGATTATTGGCTGATATTGAATGGGCAGCAAACAAGGACACTCCAACAGAAAGAATGATTCTAATAAATGGAGAAAATCCTGACTACAGTATAAGATTTTCCACCAGCAATAAATTGGTAGCTCAGCTATCTCAAAACATGAATTTTGTAATGGATTTAACTGTAAGGGAATTCTTAGAGCTCCATGCAAAAAGCAGGATGGTTGAAAATGAAAAGGAAGTAGTAATAAAAATAATCGAAGCAGCCAATGAATTAGCAGGTGAAAAGTTTGATTTAGATACTCCTGTAACAGGCTTAAGCGGTGGACAATCTAGAGCTTTGATGATTGCAGATACTGCAATTTTAAGCACATCTCCCATAGTTCTTATAGATGAAATTGAAAATGCAGGTATAGACAGAAAAAGAGCCTTAAATTTATTGGTTAACGAAGAAAAAATCGTCCTTATGGCTACTCATGACCCCAGTTTAGCTCTTATGGCAGATAAAAGAATAGTTATCAAAAACGGCGGAATTTACAAGGTTATCGAAACAGGCTCTAAAGAAAAAGAAGTATTAAAAGAACTAGATAAAATGGATAAAATAATTAACTCAATGAGAGGTAGGCTTAGAGGCGGAGAAACAATTGACACAATTGACCTACATGAGTTGTATAAATAGTTTAGGGACAAAAGTCCCTTTTTGTTTTCATTGATTAATTTTATAAAATATAATATACTGTATTTTACAGAATTAATTATGATTAGAGGGAGACAGCTATGACAAAGCTTAAAGCAGATTTATCGTTATTGCTGGTAACATTAGCTTGGGGAATTTCATATTACTTAGTTGATTTAAGCCTAGAGGATATGGGACCATTCACTTTGAATACAAACAGATTTATAATAGCATTTGTTATAGCAGTAATTTTTACCTTTCCTAAATTGAAAAATATTTCAAAAAACACCTTTAAATTTAGTCTCCTTTTAGGGGGAGCATTAGTGTTTGTTTATATAGGTGCAACCTTTGGCACTAAATATACATCATTGTCTAATGTAGGTTTTCTATGCGGTTTGACTGTAATTTTCACACCTATTATATCAGCTATAATTTATAAAAAATTACCTTCCAGAAAGCAAACAATGGTAATATTTATGAGCTTTATAGGTATAGCACTTTTAACATTGAAAGATAATTTTTCAATTAATTATGACAACTTAGTGGGGGATTTGTTGTGTATTATGTGTGCTTTGTTTTATGCTTTTCATTTATTGATTACAGAAAAGGCAGTAATCTTTGAAGATGTAGACCCTCTTCAGTTAGGTGTTTTGCAGCTGGGAACTACTGGTGTATTTAATTTGATATTGGCATTTATATTTGAAACTCCTCATTTACCTTCACAAGCTGCTTATTGGGGACCGGTATTGTTTTTATCAATATTTTGCACAGGTGTAGCTTTTGTTGTGCAGTGTGTTGCTCAACAATATACAGAAGCCTCTCATGTGGGTATAATATTTTCTTTAGAAACCGTTTTTGCAGGAATTGTAGCATTTGTGCTTGCTAATGAAGTTCTTTCATTTCAATCTTATTTTGGAGCTGCACTTATGATTGCAAGTGTTTTTATTATGGAGATTGATTTTACCAAGTTTAAAATATTTAATAAAATAAGAGGGACATTCCATTAATGACTGAAAAATTAACATAATATTTTTTTGTGTAACTAAATAGAAAATTTTACATTTATAGACTTAATAAATATAGGAAATAAACAAATAATATCATCGACATTAAATGAAAGGATGATGATATTATGTCACATAAAAATAAAGATATTAATAAGCAAATGCAAAACTGGCAACTCCAGCAAAAACAGCAAAGCCAACAAGATTTAAGAGATCAAAATGAGCATATGAATGATAAATATCAACAAATGAAGAACAATTATATAAGCTTTACCAATAAAAAGGGTAGTAATGAAGAGCCAGTATATAGAAGCAACAGTGATTTAGCTGATAAAAATAGTTATATGCGCTATGAATTAAATAATACATTTAAAGACAAGGACCACAAGGATAGTAAGAAATAATATAGAATGAAAGGCAAAACTCTATGTTATAAAAGAGTCTTGCTTTTTTATTTAAAAGTTTATTTTAAATTTAAATTTCGACTTGACAATAGTAGCTTAAAATTGTATAATTAGTTTGTAATCATTACAAAGAGGTAATGATTATTGAAAATGAGGTTGTATATGAAAAAAACATTGGAAGAATTGTCAAATGAATTAAAAAAGAATAACATACGGCTTACTCATCAAAGGCTTAAGGTGTTGGAATATTTGTCAAACAGCACCAAGCATCCTACGGTTGAACAAATCTATAAGGAGCTTAAACAGGAAGTGCCTTCTTTATCTAAAACTACAATTTATAACACCCTTAATTACTTAGCAGAGTTAAATTTAGTAAAAGTTTTAGCAATAGATGATAATGAGGCTCATTTTGATGCTGTTACAGAAACCCACGGTCATTTTAAATGTGATTCATGTGGCGAAATTTATGATTTTGATATACAAATAGATTCATGTAACATCGAAAATCTTGATAATTTTAAAATCAATGAAAAAGTTGTCTATTTTAAAGGAACCTGTCCAGGTTGCCTTTCTAATATAAAATTAAATTAAAGCGGAGGATTTTAAAAAAATGGAAAACAAAACACTTGAAAACTTAATGGCAGCATTTGCTGGAGAATCACAGGCTACAAGAAAATACGAAATTTATTCTGCCATAGCAGCAAAAGAAGGAAAAGCAAACGCAGCAAAACTTTTTAAAGCAGCTGCTGATGCAGAAAAATTACATGCTAAAAAAGAATACGAATTAGCAGGCAAGGTAGGAAAAACAGTTGAAAACTTGAAGGATGCAAAAGCAGGTGAAACATATGAATTTGAAAGTATGTATCCTGAATTTATCAAAGCTGCTGAAGCTGAAGGAAACAAGGCAGCTGTAGGAGCATTTACATTTGCAATGAAGGCTGAAGAAGTTCATGCGAAATTATATCAAGAAGCATTAGACAACTTAGATGAAACTGAAGAAGCATTCTATTATTTGTGTCCAGTTTGTGGAAACATAGAAAAATCTGTTCCTGATAAATGCTCTATCTGTGGAGTTATGGGCTCAAAATTCATAAAATATTAATTAATAAAACCACAAATGTCATCCTTTCAATTATTAAGGATGACATTTTTTTTGTTCTATTTTCGCATACATCTCAAAAACTATTTAGAAGAATTTCAAAATAGATGTTGACTTTTTTGCTTGGGTGTTGTACATTCTATTTAGATGGAATTCGAAATAGAAAGAGGTGATATTGTGGGATTTGCAGAAACATTTAAAGCGCTTTCTGATCCTATAAGAAGAGAAATATTAGTAATGCTCAAGGAAGGTAAAATGTCAGCAGGAGAAATAGCCGAACAATTTGATATGACCGCTGCTACAATTTCATATCACCTTTCACAGCTTAAAAAAGCAGGATTGTTGTTTGAAACTAAATATAAAAATTTTATTTATTATGAAATTAATATTTCAGTCTTTGAAGAAGTAATGCTATGGTTCACACAGTTTGGAGGTGTTGAGAATGAAGATAAAAATTGACAAATTAATGATTATTACTACAATTATTTGCTTGCTTCCCATAATTTTATCTTTAATAATGTACGATAAATTACCTGATATGATGCCAATTCATTGGGATATCAATGGGAATCCGGATAACTATGGGACAAAAGCATTCGCTGTAATAGGACTTCCCTTTATGATGGCGGGTCTCAATTTAATTACACATTTTGCTTTGAATACAGATCCTAAAAAAGCAAATTCATCAGTTGTTTTGAAACTTATTGGTAAATTAACCATACCTTTTTTGACAATTATATTGGTGCCTATAACTATATTTGCTGGATTGGGATATGATATACCCATTGAAGACCTAGTACCTGCTTTTGTTGGTATATTATTTGTAATAATAGGTAATTACCTTCCTAAAAGCAAACAAAATTACACAGTTGGAATAAAACTGCCTTGGACATTGAACAATGAAACCAATTGGAATAAAACACATCGTTTGGCAGGATACTTGTGGATAATAGGCGGAGTAGTGATGTTTCTTAACAGTTTTTTGAAAATATTATGGATGCCTATTTTTATAATTATAATTTCAATGATGGTTTTTGTACCAGCAGTTTATTCTTATATTTTATACAAAAATGGCTATTAGGGACAGAGAACAAATAAAAAAAGTGGCATAGCCACTTTTTTTATTTTACTTGGTACATTCCATTGCTTTCCATATATTTGAATATAGCTTCTCCATGTTGTTGTTCTTCCTTCTGAATGTGATTTAACACATTTCTTATCTGAGGATCTCTAAATTCAAATATAGCTGTATCATAGGCACCTGATACATACTTTTCAGTCATAAGCATATCGGTACAAAGATCTTTGTCTGAGTTGCTGTAACCTGAACTTCCTGGACTGCTCTGCTGTTGGAATGATGGTTGTTGCTGAGTCATTTTAGATTGTTGAGACTGCATTTGCATTGACTGCTGGCCTCCGGATTGTTGTTGGCCTCCGGACTGCTGTTGACCACCAGATTGCTGACTGCTTGACTGTCCCATTGATGGCATTTGACCCTTTAAAAGTTGGTCAATAGTATTGTAATGTTCTTGTTCTTTTTGACCATTCTGTTGGAAAATACTTTTTAGTTGCTGACATGATGCCATGTTAGCATAGCTTTGATACTTTTGAACACAAAGTTGCTCTTGATTCTTTTGATCTTCTAATAGAAATCTTTCTTTAGTGCTTAAATTCATTTGAACACCTCCGATTATATTATTTTCAAATTATAAAAATATATCCCTCAAAAACATTATTTCGATTCAAAATTAAATAAATTACAAAACCTTTTTCATTAAAAATTTTGTCGAAATATAATGATAAACAATCTGCCAAATTATTAAATATTATACAGCTACCCCCAAATTACATAATTATCATGCGAAACTTATTATATCAATGTGATTAATATAATCGCACAAATTATATGGAGGGAATATAGATGAAGAAAAAACGAATTTTACAAATTCTTGCAATGGTATTGTTATTAAGTATGATGTTATCAACAGTTGCCTTTGCAATGCCGCCGGGACAGGCAAAAAAGCTTTTAAAAAATGAGTATAAATATGAGAAAGTATTTAAGCATATGAAAGATAAAGGCATAATGTTTGGTGATGGTTTTGGTAATTACGGTTTTGGTGATTTTGTTAAACGTAGTGATATTACTGTAATGATTGTAAGAGCTTTTAAATTAAACATGATGGATGTAGATTTTGAGGAAATCGAAGAAAACTTCCTTGATATAATAGATAAAAACAGCTATTATTACAATGCTGTTAACACAGCCAAAAAATTTGGCATAGCAAAAGGCGATGGAAAAAATTTTAATCCAGATAAAAATGTTTCATATGAAGAAGCAATATTAATGATTGAACGTGCTGTAAAAGTAGCAAACAGCAATGTTACCATTTTAAATGATGATGGCAAAGAAATTAAACTGCGCGATTGGTATAAGGATAATTTTGAGAAAGATAAAGATGAAAAGAATAGCAGATCAAAAGTAGTTACTTTTAAAGATTACTTAATAGATTTGTTAATAGAAGATGAAGTAATACAAAAATATAGTAAAACAGCGAAAAACGATAATTATATAGATGAACAACTACGTAATCCTGCAAGTAGAAAAGACATTGCTTCAATGCTTTATTACGTGCTGACTGGAGAGTTAATTTCAGATGAAGAAAAGGAATCCAATAATTACGATATAGTCATCGACCTGAAAAATTTAGAAGGCAAAATAGAGTTTGAAGATTTGATGGGTAAGAAGGGTGTATTTGAAAAAACACTAACAAATTTTGAAAATGAAAAAAATGTTGATTTTGAATATGTAACCTTTGACAGCGTAAATGGCGGTGAACTTTTCTATGATTATTATAATAAAAAGCAAGCTGTTAAAGATACAACTGAGTTCTATATAAAAGCAGATGAAGACAATGATGATAAGGAAATTTCAAAAATAACTTTTATTCCTGACAAAAAATATAATAAAGATGTTTATATAGAATTCACAGCATATGTAGCGTCATATAATAGAAAAGGTGATGTAGAAACGGTCACACCATATTCCGGTTTGATAGTTTTATCTGAATATGACAAAGAACTTCCTTTAATTAAAGAATCAATGAAAGAAAATACTATATTAGACTTTGGGAATTTAGACTTTGAAGATTATTTTGAAGATTATTTTGAAGATTATGATATAGATGAAATAAAGTTTGAGCTTCCTAATGAAGATGAAGGTATATTAAAAATCAATGATAAAAAGATATCTAACAAAAAATATGAAATCGAAGACATTGAAGATATAACATTTGTTCCTGCAATTGACTTTTCAGGAAAAGTAGAAATTATGTATACTGCATATGATGAAGACGATATATCTTACAAAGGGATAATGGAAATTACTGTTTTAGATGTATATGAAATAAAAGATATTGTTATAGAAGAGTACGATGATGAAGATATTGATTTTGTTGATGATTTGAAAACAGCAGCAAGTAGAAGTATGTTTAAAGCTATCGACTATGTAGTATTTAAACTTCCTACAAAGGGTGAATTGTTTATAAAATATGATGAAGACAGCGATAACAAAAATGACGAAACATTTATTCCTGTAGTTAAGAATAAAAAATATAATTTAGATGAAATTGAAGGCTTAAAATATAAGAATGATGGCAATGATGAAATAACAATATTCTATTCTGCATACGAAAAAATATCAGGACCTGATAAGAAGTATGACGGTGCAATAGTTATAACAATGGAATAGATTCAAGAAAAATATAAGAGGGCGCTGATTTTCAATCAGCGCCTTAAAATTTACATCTTCTATTATTCTTCTGCTTTTTTTCTTTATCGAGAAATTCAAGTTTGGAAACACAGAAAAAATCATGTTTTAATTTCCTGATTAAAATCAATATTTAAGGGTATCAATATATTATAAAACATTTTAGGATATAGAATTAGGAGGATATAATGAAAATATATGATTTTACAGTAAAGGATATAGAAAATAAGGATGTATCATTATCAAACTACAAAGGCAAGGTATTGCTTATAGTGAATGGTGCAACAGGATGTGGTTTTACACCTCAATATGATGGATTGCAAAAGCTTTATGATAAGTACGCTCCGGAAGGATTTGAAATATTAGACTTTCCAAGCAACCAGTTCCTTGAGCAGGCACCTGGTACAAATGAAGAAATAGTTAATTTTTGTAGATTAAATTTTGGAGTTGAGTTTAAACAATTTTCTAAAATTGATGTCAACGGCCCTAATGAAGAGCCTTTGTATAAATACTTGAAAACAGCTGTAGAAGAATTCAGGAATCAAGAAACGGTTGATTTTTACAACAAAGTTAAACAATACACTCCAAACATAGTTGAGAATGATATTAGATGGAATTTCACAAAATTTCTTATAGATAAAGAAGGAAATGTTATAGCAAGATTTGCTCCCAATATTACTGCTGAAGAAATTGATGAACATATAGCAAAGCTTGTTAAAGATGAAGAAGTTGAAATTGTATGCCATTCAGATTTCTCACAGGGTTGTCTTTAAATGATAATAGAGTAATACGAGTAATTATAAAAATAAATATAAAAGGCGCTGAATTCTAAAATTCAGCGCCTTGATTTTTAAAAGTTTATATTTTGTCACTTTCTTTTGCAAAGAATTCTTTTGTAAGCTTAAGTACTATTGGGCTTAAGAATATAAGTCCGATTAAGTTAGGTATAGCCATTAATGCATTTAAAGTATCAGCTATATCCCAGATAAGTTCCAATCCACCTATGGCACCTATAATGATGAAAGGAATATATACGATTCTGTATGCCATAATGTACTTAGGTCCAAGCAGATACTCGAAACATCTTTCGCCATAATATTCCCATCCCAAAATAGTTGAGAATGCAAATAGGAAAAGACCTATGGAAACTATCCATCCACCGTAAGTAGGTAT
>DATESJ010000172.1:0-4325 GCA_035270885.1 Sedimentibacter sp.
GGAGAAGAAATAATCAATCCATCACCACTAATTTTTTCTAAGTGGTTTGAAGCAATAAATACATTGAGATGTATTGTTTTCATGTCTTTTCTTTTCAGTATTATATCATTTACAGCATAAATTTTATCAGTTAAGCGAGCGGTCATTATTTCGCATTCGATTAAATTAACAGGGTTTATTTTGTAATTTCCCGCCCTGTAATTAATTATAAAGTTTGCCAGCTTCTCCGGCGTAATTTCTGGATAAAAGCCCAAAGTTCCCGTATTTATTCCGATAAAGGGTATTTGGGAAAAGTTACTTTCTCTTACGCCTCTTAAAAAGGCACCATCCCCACCTATAGTAATATTTAATTGGGCGTCTTCGTTGAACCCTTCGTAATACCTATAGCCGTTCTCAGTTAGAATTCTAATGAGTTTTCTTTTAATATCAGCTGTATAACTATCATCGTTAGCAGCAATATTTATTACTTTTTCATTCATTATTATCCCCTTTACTTTACTAACTTTTTATATTATATTAAAGATGTGATGTCCCTAACCCCATTTTTACTAACAGGAGTATACTGATGTTTAATAATATCCTTAAATATACAATACAAGAAAATGACAAAACTGTAAAGACTATATTAACCGAAAAATTAAAATTTTCCAAAAGACTTTCAAAAAAATTAGAGCTTAACGATAAAATATTATTAAACGGTAAGGCAGTAAGATTAAACAAAAGTATCTTTGCCGGAGATGAATTATCTATTGAATTTGATGAGAAAGAAGACGAATATGATGCAGTAGATATCCCTATAGAAATAATTTATGAAGATGATAATTTGCTGATTGTTAACAAACAGCCAAATATTGTTGTTCATCCCACAAGATCTCACCAAGATGACACAATTGCAAACGGCCTTGCATATTATTTTAAACAAAACAATATCCATAGGAAGGTTAGATTTGTCAACCGACTTGATATGAACACATCAGGCATTGTAATAATAGCTAAAAACCCATATGCTCACAACCAACTGTCAAATCAAATGAAATCAAATACTGTTGAAAAATTTTATTATGCAATAGTGGAAGGTATAATAGAAAAAGACCAAGGAACAATAACTGAGCCGATTTTAAGATTAAATCCAGAGGATATAATCAGGATAGTACATCCTTTAGGCAAAGAATGCATCACTGAATTTAAAAGAGAAAAAACATATAACAATATGACATTAGTTAAACTTAAGCTTATAACTGGTAGAACACATCAAATAAGAGTACATATGAAGCATATTGGTCACACAATTGTAGGTGACACACTGTATGGTAATGAAAATAGTTTAATAGATAGGCAGGCACTTCATTGTTATGAAATGAAGTTTAAGCATCCCATTACAAATGAAGATATAGTAATAACATGTCCATTACCGGAGGATATGAGAAAAATAATTGGGGACATTCCTAATCCTACAAAGATTAACCCACAGTACGAGGAATATCCACGTAAAGAAAGCGGTTTGAAGGGGGAAGGACAATGAAAAAAATTTTAATGATAGCAACAGGAGGTACAATTGCTTCAAGAAAAACGCAAGATGGCTTGACACCTGGGATAAATTCAGAGGAGTTACTTTCTTATGTACCAGAAATTAAGGAGTATTGTGATGTTGATACAATGCAGCTCTTAAATATTGACAGTACCAATATTCAACCGGAACACTGGGTTATGATGACTGAAACTATTGAGAAAAATTACAATGAATATGACGGTTTTGTAATATCTCACGGAACTGATACAATGGCATATACAGCTGCTGCTTTATCCTATTTAATTCAAAATTCGCCCAAACCCATTGTAATAACCGGAGCCCAGAAACCTATAAACGTTGATATAACTGATGCAAAGAAAAATCTATTAGACAGCTTTAGGTTTGTTTCTGAAAAGGATGTTAGCGGTATTTATATAGTGTTTGATGGCAAAGCAATTATTGGAACAAGAGCTAGAAAAGTAAAATCAAAAAGTTACAGTGCTTTTGAAAGTATAAATTTTCCTGTGGCAGCAATAATAGATGACAGGCGGATAACAAAATATATTAGAAATGAAAATTCAGATAAAGAAGTTTTGTTTTATAAGGATATTTACCCAAGTATATTTTTATTGAAATTAGCTCCTGGTATGGAGCCGGATGTACTTGATTATATAGGCGAAAAATATGAAGGTGTAGTAATTGAAAGTTATGGAGTTGGAGGACTACCCTTTTTAGACAAACGTAATTTTCTCAATAAACTAAAAGACCTTATAAATAAGGGCAAAATAGTTGTAGTTGCTACTCAGGTAATGTTTGAAGGAAGCGATATGGGCATTTATGAGGTAGGAGTTAAAGCGCTCCAACAATATAATGTTCTTCAGGCTTATGACATGACCATTGAATCAGTAATAACCAAATTAATGTGGATTATGGCTCAGACCAAAGATTTCGAAGAAGTTAAAGATATGTTTTATACAAAAATTAATGAGGATTCGCTATATTAGAAAGAGGCAAAAATGAAGAAAGTTGATATGCATATGCATACTAATGCTTCAGACGGTACATGGGACGTAACAGAGCTAAGAAAAGCTTTGTTAGAAAATAAAATAAATGTATTTTCTATTACAGACCATGATTGTATTGACAATATTAAAAGTATGCAAGACATAATAAAAGCAAGTGACAATTTAACATTTATTCCCGGTACGGAATTATCAACTGATTATGAAGGAAAAGAATATCATTTAACCTTATATAATTTTGATATTAATAATAAAGATTTGCTACAATTAATGAATTGGACCAATAAAAATAAATTAAATTCCAACAAAGAATATATTGGTAATTATGCCGCACAAAAATACGAGAATGTAAGTTTAAAAGATTTCGAAAATTACAGCTATGATAGAAAAAGAGGAGGCTGGAAATCAGCTAACTATATGATTGATAAGGGTATACACAAAAGTATTCCAGAGCATTTGAAGGATGTTTATAAATCAGGATTAAAAGCTAAACTTAAGAGTCCTAATGAAGTTATTAGTATTGCCAAGAAAAGTGGAGGAAAAATATTTTTAGCTCATCCATCCTATCACTATAAAAATTCTGTAATGCCTATGGAAGAATTAAAATACTGGATGGACCTTGGAATTGACGGTATTGAGTGTTTTTCCCCTTATAACGGTGATAATGCCAAATATTATGTAGACTTCTGTTTGAAAAACAATTTAATGATATCAGGTGGCTCAGACTGTCACGGTGATTTTATTCCTGAAAGAAAATTAGGGTTGCCTAATGTTTCAATAGATGATTTAAACATAAAAGATTTGATATAGAATGGGGCAGGTTTTAATAGGAGAGAGTTATGCAAAATAAAAATCGTGTTGCTGCAATAATTGTTGCAGCTGGAAAAGGTACAAGGATGGGTTCTGAAATGCCAAAGCAATACATGACTATTGCAGGTAAAACAATTTTGGATACCACCTTATATAAATTTGAAAAAAGCAATGATATAGATGAAATAATATTAGTAATTAATAAAGATGATATAGAATTTGTAAAAGATGAAATATCCCCCTTTTATGACAAGATTAGTCATGTAGTTGCTGGAGGGAAAACAAGGACAGAATCAGTTTATCAAGGTATAAAAAAAGTAAGAAACTGTAACATAGTTTTAATACATGACGGAGTGAGACCCTTTGTTTCCTATAATTTGATTAACACATGTATCGAAAATGCTATTAATCATAGAGCTTGTATTCCCGTAATAGATGTTGTTGATACAATAAAAGAAGTTTCAGAGGATAGTATAGTAACAAAAACATTAGATAGAAAAAAATTAAAAGCAGTTCAAACACCTCAGGCTTTTGATTTTAGCATTTTAAGGGAATGTTATGAAAATGCTATGACCGAAGATGTTGAATTTACAGATGATGCATCCATTGTTGAATATTATGGTTATAAAGTAAAAACAATTGAAGGATTATCAAAAAATATGAAAATAACAACACCTCTTGACTATAGAATGGCAGAAATTCTTGCAAGTACTTATTAAAAGGAGCAACTATGAAAATTGGAATCGGATACGATGTACATGCCTTAAGAGAAAACAGAAAATTAATAATAGGAGGGGTTGATATCCCTTTTGAAAAAGGCCTATATGGTCATTCTGATGCAGATGTTTTAATTCATGCAATAATGGACAGCCTATTAGGAGCCATGGGCAAAGGTGACATAGGTAAGTTGTTTCCTGATACGGACAATGATTACAAAGATGTTAACAGCCGTGTATTGTTAAGGAAAGTATATGAGTTAATGA
>DATESJ010000173.1:0-9788 GCA_035270885.1 Sedimentibacter sp.
AAGGATTTGTTAATATATTCAACCTAATAAATACACGAAAAATTAATTATTTCTAAATCTATTTTATAAACCCATATTCATTAAAGGTATTACTAAGAATAATGTTAAGACCGGAACTGCAATCTGTGTCATGAAAATATCTAAGTAACCTTCTTTATGTGACAAGTGACAAAGAGTTAGTAAAGTAATTTGTGCACCTTGATGAGGTAATGTATCTAAGGTTCCAGAAGCTATAGCAGACAAACGATGGACATACTCTAATGGAACACCCATACTAGCATATGTACTACCTAAAGCATCAAAGGCAACACCCATACCACCGGATGCACTACCGCATACACCTGCTGCAATACTTACTGTAATTGCTACAAACCACAATGGTGAAATATTTATATTTTGTAATCCAGAAATAACTGTTTGAAAACCTACAGTTTGACTTACTACTCCACCAAAACCAACAACTAAGGCAGTATTGCATATAGCGCCAATTGAATTTACGCCTCCCTTGTTAAATAACTTAATAAGGCCAGTTCTTCTGTTTGGTATATGTTTATAGAATAAAATTACCGCCGCAACAATTCCTACGAATACAGAAAGTTCAACAGCCATTTTAAAAGCATTAAAACAAATTAGAATTAAAGCAATAGGAATCAGCGAAATATAAGGATTAGGTAAATCTTCTTCCCCTATAGCAGCTTCTGCTTCCATTTCTTCTACAGGCAAAGGAGTTAAACTTGCATCATTAAAACCGCGTCCTTTTTTATTTAGGTTTCTGCTTCTCCACTCTAACCATATAAAAATAGCTACTAATTGAAATAACGCACCTACAACGCCCGGTACTAAAGCAGCGGTAGATGGTGTACCTAAGGATCTCATAGGTATTATATTTTGGATAGCAGGTGAGCCTGGGCTGTTCATACTAAAAGTCCAGCATCCTGCTGATATAGCTGCAGGTAATATTAATCTTGAAATATCATTTCTTCTAAACATTTGTAAAGCAATGGGATATACAACAAAGTATACTACAAATCCACTGATACCACCAAATGTAAGCACCCCTGTAATAAGAGTAATTAATGGAGCTGTAAATTTACCACGTGTGATTTCTGACATCATAAGTGCAATTGATTTAGCTGCCTTTGTATCTTCATAAATTGAGCCAAAAAGTGCTCCGACAAAAAACACTAAAAAATAATTTTTAAAATATCCTGATGCTGAGGTCATATATGGTCCAAGCATTGTGTCAACGCCTGGCAAACGAGCTAAAATAACTAATATAAGTGATACTAAAGGACCTAGTATAATAGCTGACATACCCTTAAACGCTAAAACCGAGAATAGAACTATGGCTAATATTAAAATAATAACATCAAACATTTCGATTGCCTCCTAATATATTTGTGCAGATAAGAGGTGATTTATAAGACATATCAATTAGATATTGACATGTCTTATATTATATAAAAACCTATTATCTGTTTTTAAATATCGCCTTTCTCTTTTCTACAAAGGCATTCATTCCTTCATCTTTGTCATCAGTAGCGAAGCACAAAGCAGCCACATCTTTCTCTAATTCTAAGCCGTTTTGAAGATCCATTTCTAAACCTTTGTTTATTGCTACTTTAGCAAATCCTACTGCAATGGATGCATTCTTTAAAATATCTTTCATCATTTTTAGAGATTCTTCTATTAATACTTCTGGTTCGACTACTTTATTAACAAAGCCAATTGCCAAAGCTTCTTCTGCTTTTACTTGTCTCCCAGTAAAAATCATTTCTTTTGCCATTCCAGAACCTATTAATCTTGGCAATCTTTGAGTTCCTCCAAAGCATGGGATTATTCCCAATCCAACTTCAGGCTGACCAAAAACAGCTTTTGTTGATGCTATTCTAATATCACAGCTTAATGATAATTCACTTCCACCGCCTAATGCATAACCATTAACTGCAGCTATAACAGGTTTTTCCAAAGCTTCAATTTTGTTAAATACACCTTGAGCAAAGTCCGCATAACTTCTGCCTTCTATACTTTTATAAGGCTGCATTTGAACTATATCTGCCCCTGCTACAAAGCCCTTTCCTTCTCCTGTAACTATTACGCCTAATACAGAATCATCTTTCTTCAATGTGTCGAATATACTTACAAGTTCATTTAGAGTATCACTATTTAAGGCATTTAACGCTTTAGGTCTGTTCATTTTAACTATGGCAATTCCATCTTCCACCTTAACTTCAATATTTTTTAAATTAACAGCTAATTCATTAATAGACATTTTAAATCCTCCAAATTTTATTTTAATTTTAATTTTATTTTAATTCTCAATTTATTAATTTTGCTTGCTTATCTAAATAAGCCACCACTTACAATTAATTTCTGAATTTCGTTTGTACCTTCATAAATTTGTGTAATTTTTGCATCTCTCATCATTCTTTCAACATGATAATCCTTCATGTATCCATTTCCACCAAGCATTTGTACAGCTTCATTTGCAACTTCCATAGCAACGTTAGTACATGCATATTTCGCCTTAGCAGCTGATGTAGAATATGACTTGCCAGCATCCTTATCGCATGCAGCCTTATAGAGCAAGTATTTAGCTTGTTCAATTTTTATATCTAATTCAGCCATTTTAAATGCAAGGTATTGGTTTTTATACAGTGGTTTCCCAAATTGTTCTCTTGTCATTAAATATTTTCTTGCTATTTCAAATGCACCTTCTGCTATACCTAAACCTTGAGCCGCTACTCCCATTCTACCGCCATCAAGTGCTTTCATAGCTAACATGAAGCCTTTTCCTTCTTCTAAAATCATGTTTTCTACAGGAACTTCTACATTATCAAATATTACTTCTGAAACTTGAGCTGCGCGGATACCCATTTTGTTTTCTACTCTGCCGATTGAAACTCCAGGATATGATTTTTCAACTATAAATCCTGTCAAACCTTTAGTTTTAAGTTCTGGATTTGTGCTGGCAGCAACGAAGTAATAATCAGCCAAAGGTCCATTTGTAGAGAAGCATTTTAATCCATTTAATATATACTTATCACCTTTCTTTACAGCCTTTGTTATAACGCCTGCAGCATCTGATCCTGCATTTGGTTCTGTTAAGTTAAATGCACCTAATGATTTTCCTGAAAGCACTGGTGGTAAATATTTCTTCTTTTGTTCTTCAGTTCCATAAGTTGCAATTGGTCCGCCATATAATGAAGTAGCAACAGAATAAGAAATAGCTAATGAAGCATCAACTTTTGCTATTTCCTCAACCGCTAATACATACTCCAAGTAACCAGCATCTGAACCACCATATTCAGATGAATAAGGTAAACCCAATAAACCCAATTCTCCTAATTTTTTGTAGCCATCCAATGGAAAAGTGCTGGTTTCATCTCTTTCAATAACACCTGACTTCAAATAATTTTCTGCTAAGTCCCTTGCTTTCTCAATTACATTTAATTGTCTTTCATTTAATTCAAAATTCATATTTTTTCTCCTTTTATATTTTATTTTTTTGAAAGTTCCATTAGTTTATCAATAAATATTGCTTCATCAATTATTCTAGGTTTTCCATCCATCTTTGGAACGAAATCCATCAAATCTAAAACTTGTGTTTGTAAATCAATTCCTGGAGCGATTTCTGTTAAGTAAACACCATCAGGTCTCAATTCAAATACTGCACGTTCAGTTATATACATTACCGGTTGTTTAGTTTTCACTGCATATTCGCCGCTAAAAGTAATTTGTTCAACAGCCTTAATAAACTTCCTTGATTTACCTTCTTGAACAATTACAAGTTTTCCATCTTCAACTTTTGTTTTCAATCCCCCTGCAGTAAAAGTTCCACAGAAGAATACTCTTTTGGCATTTTGAGTTATATTAATAAATCCACCACATCCGGCTAATTTAGGCCCAAATTTACTAACATTTATATTTCCGATTTCATCAACTTCTGCTAATCCTAAAAATGCTAAATCCACTCCACCGCCATCATAAAAATCAAATTGAACCGGTTGGTCTAAAATGCATTCAGGATTTATTGAAGCACCGAATTGAGATCCTCCAGCAGGAACTCCTCCAACAGGGCCTGCTTCCACAGTCAGTGTCATATAATCTCCAATACCTTCTTCATTTGCAACCATAGAAATATATTCTGGGATGCCAATTCCTAAATTTACTACAGAGTTTTCTTTTAATTCCATGGCAGCTCTTCTGCCAATTATCTTTTTAGCTGATAATGGAGGAATAGGTATTGAATCTAAAGGTATTTGAATATCACCTGTTAATGATGGGTCAAATTTATGTCCAAAGCATTGTTCGTGATCTTGAGGATTAGCCACTACTATGCCATCTACATAAATTCTTGGTATCTTCACTAACCTTGGGTCTAAAGAGCCTGCTTTAACTATACGTTCAACTTGAACTATAACTTTTCCTCCAGAATTTTTAACTGCCTGAGCTATGGCAGTAACTTCTGTAGGAACCACTTCTCTTTCCATGGATACATTTCCCAATTCATCGGCATAGCTTCCTCTTATAAATGCAATATCAAGAGGAAAAGATTTATATAGGAGTTTTTCTTGCCCTAATATTTCTACTAATTCAACAATATTTTCTTTTGTTATTTCATTTAACTTGCCACCTTGTTTCCTAGGGTCTACGAAAGTGTTCAATCCTACGTGAGTAATTGTTCCAATCTTATGTGCTGCAATATCTCTGCATAATTGAGACAATGTACCTTGAGGCAGATTATAGCCTTCAATTTTATTATCAATTACTAACTGTCCTAAGGCAGGGGCTAAATTCCAATGTCCTGCAATAACCCTTTTAGTCAAACCAACATGAGCAAAGTGATCAGCTCCGCTACCATCTCTATTACCTTGTGCAGCCGCATAAAACAATGTTAAATTTTTTGGTTCACCTGTATCGAGAAATCTTTTTTCCAAAGCCTTTGTTAAAGCCTCCGGGCATCCGCTTCCTACGAAACCGCTGGTTGCTACTGTCTGTCCATTCTTAACAAGTTTTACTGCCTCATCCGCAGTAAAGACAGTCATCTTTTTCATAATGATCTCCTTTCATATAACGTTATTATTTATAAAATATCGAAAAATGTTAATCATTTAACACTATTTATAATAAGAGTTCAAATTAACAATGACTAACAATATTTCTTTCACTATAATTAATAAGCAATTATCATGCCAATCACAAATGTTGGAGTTTCAATGTATCACTATAACTAAAGTGTTGCTAATATTGACACAACAATAACAAACTTTGTGAAAACGTTGTAATTCCACAGTATATATGTGTATGAATTTATGACATATAACGACACAATTTGCAAAAAAATACAGCAATGATAGAAAAATCTGCTGTATTTTTAAAAATATCCTATTAAAATTAAAAGTTATTAGTATGTATTGTATTTTATTTAACTAACACTTTTCATTTATTGCCTTAATCATATAAGGGATTACTTCATACAAATCTCCAACTATCCCAAAATGGCATATATTAAATATTGGTGCGTAACTATCCTTATTTATTGCTACAATATACTTCCCTAACATTCCTGCTTGGTGCTGAATCGATCCTGAAATTCCGCAAGCAAAATAAACATCTGGTTTTACTATATGTTTCGACTGGCCAATCCAATGGGAGCTATCTATCCATCCTGCATCTACAGCAACCCTAGATGCACCAACTTCACCGCCTAATAACTCTGCTAATTCAGCTAGCAGTTTAAACCCATCTGGTCCGCCTAAACCTCTTCCGCCAGAAACAACAATTTTAGCTTGGTTAAGGTTTACTTTTTCCTTTTTTACAGAGTTACACTTTATTAAATTTAATTCTAATAATTTGTCAACTAATTTGTATGCCCTTTCTTCTGAGCTCTTTCCTTCAATAATAATATATATCCCTCATTTCCTATAAATTTTGTAAATAGTAAAAACACTAGATAGTTTTTTCTATAGTAAATATATAGCAATTATCATGCCATACTAATTTCGTGAAGCTATTATTCAATATTATACTTTTTTAACTTCTGATATAAATTAGGTCTGTTTACTCCTAAAATTCTAGCAGTTCTACTTTTATTTCCGTTACATTCTTTTAAAGTCTTTACTATCATTTCTTTTTCGAAATTGTTCATTTTATTATTTAGCTTTCCTTTAGAAGCATACATGTAATTTAAAATATTATCAGGTAAATTTTCCAATGTTATTTCATCACCTTCAACAAAATTATATGCTCTTTCAATAACATTTTCTAATTCTCTAATATTACCAGGCCAATTATAATCTAACATACGTGACATCGCTTCATCTGATATCTTTTCAATGTAAATACCAAATTTATCGTTAAACTTTTTAATAAAAAAATTGCACAAAATACTTATGTCGTCTTTCCTATCTCTTAATAGAGGTAATTTAATATGTACAACATTTAATCTGTAATATAAATCTTCCCTGAATTTTCCTTTTTCGATCTTTTCTATAAGGTTTTGATTAGTAGCTGCAATTATTCTTACATCTACCTTTTTAGGGTCATTTCCTCCAACCCTTTCTACTACCTTGTCCTGTAAAACACGCAAAATTTTAGATTGCATGTCTATACTCATATCTCCTATTTCATCAAGAAAAATTGTTCCATGACTAGCTAATTCAAACTTACCAATCTTGCCACCCTTCTTTGATCCGGTAAATGCACCTTCATCATATCCAAATAGTTCAGACTCCAAAATATGCTCTGGTATTGCAGCACAATTTATTTTTACGAAATTATTGTCCTTTCTATTGCTGGTTTCATGAATTGCAGTGGCAAAAACCTCTTTGCCTGTACCGCTTTGACCTGTTATTAAAACTGTTGAATCTGAATGAGATACTCTTTTAACAATATCTTTTAATTCCATGATTTTTTGATTATTGCCAATAATATTATCTAAAGCAAAATAATTACCTTTAATTTTTCTGAAACGTTCTTTATAATTGCTTAATTCTTTGTTTTGTTCCTCTACCTTTTTGTATAACTTATCCAACTCACTAGAATCTTTAAAATTTACCTTACCAATAGCTCCTATTATTTGTCCATCATTGAAAATAGGAATTCTTGATGTTATTGCTTTGTGGCCCCTTATCCACTGAACTTGTCCATATTCAGATTCTCCCCTATTAACCACAATATGCAATCTTGTATTGTCAATTATATTAACCACTGGCTTTCCAATAGCCTCCTCCTGTCTGATTCCTAAAAAATCAGCATAAGGCTTGTTCATCATTACAATATAACCATTACTGTCGATTATGACAAGAGATTCAGAAGCATCATCAAAAAAAATTCTCAATGCATGTTCTGCCAAAACATTTTCTAAGTTCAAAGCATCCTCCGTAAGTGAAGTAATAACAGTAGTAATCTAAAGCAACTGTCCATGATAATTATATCACAAAGCTATTGTTTTTTCAAATGGTTCATTAATTTTAATACCATATACCTTAAAAATTAATTATATAGACCCCACTCCTAAAAGGGGGGCCTTTTCATTTACTTTACTAAACCAGTGCTTTTAACTTCTAAATTGAGATTAATATTTATATCTGCAGCTTCAAAAATCTCATCATATTTATCCATAACACGCTGGTAATCGCTTTTATGATATTTATATAAATTATCCTTAATTTCTAATAAATCAGTCTTATAAGTGTGTTGAAGCTTATCAATAGTTTTTTCAGCAACTGTTAAAAAACTCTTTTTAGCTTCTTCCTTAATTTTTGAAAGGTAACTTTTATCTTCCAATTTATTGCTACCTATAATAAACGAATTAATATAAATGTACATTGTAATATTATAATCTGCAGTTAATTTATCGCCATTGAGTTTAAAATCCTTTGTCATTGTAAGATTTGCTACACCTAAAGAAACATTTGTACCTTCTACTTTTATATTGATGTTAGGAATTTTTGCCCTGTCTGGATTTATTAAAACCATTACAGTTGAAACTTCTTCCGGTTCTAAGAAACCTTGCATTTCATATTCTTTAATTACACAAGCTCTTTCGATTTTCAAGCTTTTGTCATTTACCTCCACAAGAGGAATCATTGCATTGCCTGTTTTGCCAAGATTTAAAATTGCTTCATCAAATGTATATATGTCCTGGTAACTTTCTCTCTTTAATTTTACAAGCATATCGCTTAAAAACCTTCCTACTATTGGATTGCTTGGTATTTCTGTGTTAATTATATCCTGAGCTTTACCTTTCGATATACATATTTTTACCCTTCTATTCATTTGAGGAGACCTTTGTATTTCGTCAAAAATTCTTTTTACTGTTTCAGAATCTCTCGCTACATCTTCTCCCAATACTATTACCTGCATTAATCTATCGGAAATTGCTTTTTCTGAATGAAGGTAACTTACTGCATAAAATTCTGCGAAGTCAGCGCATTCCTTCGTAAAGGTAAGCCTTTGCTCTTCGCTTCCTTCATTTATTTTTGGTATTTCAGCTGTAAATGTTAAATTGTCAGGATTCTTATCTATACCTAATGCATATAAATATTCTCTTTTGTTTATTTCCACACTATCCCAACAGCCGGCAAGTATTAAGCTGGTAATTAAAGTAATAAATAATATTTTTATATTTTTCATTTTTACCTCTTAACAAAGATATATAGTTTATCATCCTGATCATAGTGAACATTTTAACCTCCGTCCCCAGAATTCTGGGGACGGAGGTTGGAATTCTAAGGTCCGTCCCCGGAATTCCCAGGGGTTTTTGCTTTTTTTATTTTGCTCTCTATTAATGCCGTGGTTAGCGGGATTAGGAACTTTAATCCGCTTAAAAGCAATATGGGCCACTGTATGTATGGAAACATCATATACATTCCCGGTAACAGTGCAGATAAAACAAATAAAATCGGCCATTGGATGTAAATGAAAAAGCCGTTTTCTCTTGTTTTAAAAGTTTCTTGCATTGCTAAATTTGTAAAATATGCAAGAATACATATGCATGAAAATGTAACTATAAATTGAAAACTCAAGCCTATTATTTCAGTGCTTTCAAAGAAAAATCCGGGTATATTTACAAACTTCATTACAGACAAGAATGGCCATACCAAATGAACAGACTCTTTAATTCCAAATTTAACAATTATCAAAATGTAACTTGCAATATATAAAATCATGCTGATGAAAATATACTTTTTATTTATTAATCTGTTTTTTTCTTTTACAGTAACCTTGCTGTTAGAAAACAATAATATGGAAAAACCAAAAAATCCAAGTATGACTCCCGGCACTGATTTTAATACACCTTGAATATCAACAGGGTAAATAGGAAATAAATTTGAGTAATCAGCATAATATGTTGAAAATATTATCAGCAATAAATAAGGAATAAATGCAATTAACATGGCTACTGAAGAAATATTAGCCAATGTTTTTATTCCTTTTTTGGTGGCATAGCTTACAGTTAATAATATTACTATAATAATTGAACTTAGAGGTGTTCTAAAGAGCATCATAAGTTTAATTTGTTCGGCAAAATCCTTTAAAAGTATACTGTTTGCAATCAATAACATTAAGATATAATATATACTTATTAATTTCGAACTAAATTTTGGATACAAGATATCAGTAATTCCAATTAGCGTTTCATCTTTATACTTTATCACCATCCCGTTTATTGGTTTTAAAGAAAAATATAAGATAAAAGCTGCAATAACTATTGTCATCCATCCTACAGGTCCGTCAACTTCCGATAATAAGAGGGGCATAAGCATTGATTGAAATGCAAA
>DATESJ010000174.1:0-6005 GCA_035270885.1 Sedimentibacter sp.
CCATGCTCCAAAGTCATCTTCAGGATAAATAATCTTTTTGCATCCAACCAATGATGAAAAACCAATAGATGCAGGATGGCCTCTGGTTACAATTATTTTTTCTATAGAATCCATATCCCATATTGCTTTTGAGCCGATAAATACATCCTTTGATATTACAGCATCTATAAGTGCAATATCTTGGAGTTTGTCATCTTTGTATATTTCAATCCGCTTATCCATAGTTATAAATTTATTCTTATCAAAGCGACCTGATGCTACTGCTGCTGCAGCCATGCCGGCAATGGTTCCTTCAAGCATAATGGGATAAACATTGTTTGTTCCCGTAGATATAGCTATAATAGGGGTGTTTTTCAGGGTCTTTGCAACAGCTCTGTTAGTACCATCCCCTCCTAGAGTAACTATACATTTTATTTCTTCATTATTTTCCATATGATTTGCAGCTTTCACAGTATCTTCCATACCATCAAAGCGCATCATATTTATTACATTTATTTCACATTTAAGTTCATTGCAAGAGTTAAGCTTATCTTCAACTCTGTAGCCCATATTGTATGAGTCAGGCATTATAAAAACTTTTTCAACCCCTAAGGCCTGAGCTCCTAAGATAATCCTTTCAACTATATTGATTTTTTCATTATTATCAATTACAGTAGCGTGGGAAACAAGTCTTCTTATATCCTTTCCTGAGGCAGGATTTGCTATTATTCCAATTGAAGCCATTTTAAACCCTCCAAAGAGGCAGCATCAAAATATTGATGCTGCCCATCAGTATATTTAAAATAATGATCTTACAGCCAATTCTATATCCTTAGCATTTGGTACTACGTAGTTTTCAAGTGCTGTAGAAAAAGGTATTGGTGTATTTAAAGCACCTACTCTTTTAATTGGAGCATCGCATTCATAGAAGCTTTCTTCAGCTATCATTGCTGCAATATCACCGGTATAAGCTCCTCTTTTACATTCTTCGCTTACCAAAACAACCTTATGGGTTTTTTCTACAGAATTAAATATAGTTTCTTTATCAAGAGGGTACAAGGTTCTTAAATCTATAACTTCAGCATTTATTCCATCCTTAGCCAGTACTTCTGCAGCTTGTAATGAATCATAAACCTGGCGGCCATATGTAATTATGGTAACATCAGTACCTTCTTTTGTAACTACAGCTTTCCCTAAAGGAATTGGTTTTAGTTGATTTTCATCAACATCATTTTTCATTGAGTATAAAACTTTATTCTCTATAAAAACAACAGGGTCTAGGTCATCAATTGATGTCAATAAAAGCCCGTATGCATCCTGAGCATTTGACGGATAAACAACCTTAAGCCCCGGAGTATGTGTAGCCCATGCTTCAAGAGATTGTGAATGCTGTGCAGCAGCTCCTATACCTGCACCTGCCGGTACTCTTATAACCATTGGAAGATTTATTTTTCCACCAAACATATATCTCATTTTAGCAGCTTGGTTTACAAGTTGGTCCATACCAACAGTTAAAAAATCGATGAACATTAATTCTGCAATAGGTTTTAAGCCGCATGCTGCAGAACCAACAGCCGCTCCTACTATAACTCCTTCAGAAATTGGCGTGTCGCGAACTCTTTCATCACCGAATTCTTGCCATAAATCTCCGCTTACTCCAAAGCAACCACCAAATTTCCCTACATCCTCCCCAAACAATAAAACACTTGGATCTTCTTTCATTTTGGTTCGCATTGCTTCTCTTATTCCTTCAGCATATGTCATTTTTTTCATCTTACTCTTCCCTCCTCAACTATATCAGAATACACATCTTTTAGAGCTGATTCTAATGACGGGACAGGACTATTATCGGCAAACACTTTAGCATCTTCAACCATCTTGTCAACATCATCATTCATTACTTTTATTTCTTCTTCTGTCATAACACCCTTGTCTAAGAAATATTTTTCTACTCTTGGAATAGGATCCTTTTTAAGCCAAGCTTCTAACTCACCTTCAGGTCTGTATACCGTAGGATCTCCCTCAAAATGTCCTCTCCATCTGTATGTTTTACATTCAATTAATGTAGGTCCCTGTCCCTTTCTTGCTCTTATTGCTGCTTCACCAACAGCTTCATATACTGCAAACAAATCGTTTCCATCTATTGTTATACCTGGCATATTGTATGAGGATGCTCTTACAGAAACATCTGTAATAGCCTGGTGTCTTTCCTGGCTTACTGAAATTCCGTAGCCGTTGTTTTCACATACAAATATTACTGGAAGTTTCCATACACTTGCTAAATTTAATGCTTCATGGAATGTACTTTGGTTTGTAGATGCATCTCCAAAAAAGCATACGCATACTTGGTCTGTTTTCTTGTATTGAATTGCTAATCCAGAACCAACTGCAATATTATGACCAGCACCAACAATACCGTTTGCTCCCAAAATACCTCTTGTTGCATCGGCTATGTGCATGGAACCGCCTTTACCATTACAGTAACCATCTTCTCTACCAAACAGTTCAGCCATCATATATTTTAATTCTCCGCCCTTAGCGATAATATGGCCATGCCCTCTATGGGTGCTTGTTATGTAATCATCTTGTCTCAAATTGGCACAAGCACCAGTTGCTACAGCTTCTTCACCTATGTATAGGTGTACAAAACCAGGAATTTTTCCCTCTGCAAACAAATCCATTGCACTTGTTTCAAACTTACGAATCTTTAGCATTGTCAAATACATTTCTTTCAGTTGTTCATTAGTGATCTTCAAAATATTACCTCCCATCATTTTTTTATTTTTACAGATACACTTGCAACAGCAATTTCAATCGAGTCATCCTTGTCCCCAAAGTTTGTAAAATAAAGACCTTCAGTTTTTAATCCACCATAAACTACCTTTACTTTTACTTTTCCAACAGGAAAACAATTTATTATCTCATCTGTCACTACCTCATCGGGACGGGTAACGGCAATTACAACATCAATGATTACGTTTTCATCAATATTACTCTCCGAAAATCCGCAAACTTCATTAAGTCCTATTAGACAACTCCTGCTTATGGCATCTTTTGCTGCTTTTACTGCTGCCTTGGTTACATCCTGACCATGGAAATCAATTCCCATGCCTATTTCAATTACAAACCTGTCCACCGCATCACCCCTTCTTTATTTATATTTATATATTGCATTTTTTATGCCAAGCCTTAATAACATTATAATTGTAGTAA
Organism: Sedimentibacter sp.; assembly: GCA_035270885.1. Lineage (GTDB taxonomy): Bacteria > Bacillota > Clostridia > Tissierellales > Sedimentibacteraceae > Sedimentibacter. The sequence continues at coordinate 3,193 of DATESJ010000174.1, forward strand.
CAAAAGGTTTATCCATGCTTACTTTTCAACATTAACATTAAATTAATATCTATAACAAAATAAAGTCATACATGTCTCAATATGAGAATTTAGTATCATTTTGAGTTTAAATAAAAAATAAATCTCAATTTGAGAAAATTGAGATTTAGAATTTAAGTTAATATTATTAAGTTGATTCCTTTATTTCTTTTAAATCAATAGAATATTTCTTTATTTTCCTATAAATCGTCGCTTTACTAATATGCAAATCTTCTGCAGCCTCAATGACATTGCCTTTATTTAAAGCAAGTGCTCTTATTATACTTTCCCTTTCAATATCTTTAAAGGTTAAAGTCTTTGTCTTAACTACTTCCTTACTTTCCTCAACAATAACTGTTGAAACAGCGGGATATATTAAGTTTTTATCTGACATGTAATAAGCCCTTTGAACAATGTTTTTTAGCTCTCTTACATTTCCAGTCCACTCTTGAGATAATAAATACTCTTCAAATTCAGCAGTGAACTTTTTGTTTAAATGTATATTTTCTTTATTAAGACTGTCCAAAAAATATCTTGCCAACTGAATTATATCATCTTTCCTTTTTCTAAGCGGCGGAATCTTTAAATTAATAACATTAAGCCTAAAATATAGATCTTGTCTGAAAGAACCTTTCAATACTTCATCTTTCAAGTTCCTGTTAGTTGCTGATATAATTCTTACGTCTAAATCTCTTTCATAGGTACCTCCAATTCGCACAACCTTGTTATTATCCAATACCCTTAACAATTTTGGTTGTACTTCCAATGGAATTTCCCCTATTTCATCTAAAAATATAGTTCCTCCGTTTGCCAACTCAAATTTTCCCGGTCTTCCCCCTTTAACTGCTCCAGTGAAAGAGCCGCTTTCATAGCCAAACAGTTCGCTTTCAAATAATTCTTTAGGAATCGCTGAGCAATTTATGGCAATAAAAGGTCCCTTGTTTCTTAAACTTTCATTATGTATTGACTGTGCATACAACTCTTTGCCCGTGCCGCTTTCACCTTCTATTAATACAGAACAATTTGTTTTCGAAATTTTTATTGCACTATTAATAAGTTCATTCATTCTCTTATCAACAGTTATAATGCTGTCAAATGTATAATTAGCATTAAATCCTGCCAATTTGCTTACTTCTTTTCTTACTTGCTTTGCTTCTTTCATAAGCATCACCGCTCCAGCCACCTGTTGGTTTATGATTATAGGAGAAATACTTAGTGAGCATTCAATTTTTTTATTATCTATGGAAATTGTTGTGTCTGGAAAACTCATTTTTTGTTTATTATTTAATACAACTTTTTCAATATCTACACCATCAAATATTTTTTTAATATCTATATTGAAAATATCTTCTTCATCCATTCTGAATATATCAAGTAGTTTATCATTTACTTTAATCACTTTTAAATCATAATCAATAACCATAATTCCTTCAATCATAGAATTCATAGTTGTATTAAGAAATTCAAATGATTCTAAAATCATAAGCTGTTTTTCAATACAATTTGCACTTGAAACAGCGATTCCATATGTATGGGTCTGAACATCCTCGGCACTTCCAGATAAATCAAAACAACCAATTATATCGCCCCTGTTGTTGTGTATGGGAGCTGCAGAGCATGTCCACTTATGATGATATTTACAAAAATGCTCAGCAGCTATTACCTGAAGAGGTTTATTTATTGCCAAGCAAGTGCCTATAGCATTTGTACCCACACTTTGTTCATCCCATTTAGAACCTTTCACGAAGTTTAATACAATATGCTTTTCCTCTAAATCCTTATTTATTATTAAATCAATAATAATACCCTTTTCATCAGTCAAAACAACACTGTAACTTGTGTTCTTAACCATCTCGAATACGTTTTCCATAATAGGTCTAGCCACTTCAATTAATTCCTTTTTCTTCGCTATACTCATTTTAGATTCTTCATCCGTAACCTTTGTTCCTCTTCCACCTAAAGGGTCAACATTCATGGCTTGGCATCTATGCCATGATTCTATTATTTCAGAGCGTATATCTTTAGATATTTTTCCGGTTTCTATATATTTTTCCCATCTTTTTTTATAACTACTGGACACATTATCAACTCCTTAGGATTGGAATATAAAAAAAAGATACTTTTCATAAATTTTACCACATTTGAAGTATCTTTTCAATATTTGTTGTAAAAAGACAAACCATTATGAATTTGGGCACTTAAATCAAAACTTCTTTAAAAGCACAAAATCCTCTCTATCATATAGAAAGGATTTGTTAATATATTCAACCTAATAAATACACGAAAAATTATTTATTTCTAAATCTATTTTATAAACCCATATTCATTAAAGGTATTACTAAGAATAATGTTAAGACCGGAACTGCAATCTGTGTCATGAAAATATCTAAGTAACCTTCTTTATGTGACAAGTGACAAAGTGTTAATAAAGTAATTTGTGCGCCTTGATGAGGTAATGTATCTAAGGTACCCGAAGCTATAGCAGCCAAACGATGGACATACTCTAATGGAACACCCATTCTAGCATATGTACTACCTAAAGCATCAAAAGCAACACCCATACCACCAGATGCGCTACCGCATACACCTGCTGCAATACTTACTGTTATTGCTACAAACCATAATGGCGAAATATTAATATTTTGTAATCCAGAAATAACTGTTTGAAAACCTACAGTTTGACTTACTACTCCGCCAAAACCAACAACTAAGGCAGTGTTGCATATAGCGCCAATTGAATTTACGCCTCCCTTGTTAAACAACTTAATGAGGCCAGTTCTTCTGTTTGGTATATA
>DATESJ010000175.1:0-22920 GCA_035270885.1 Sedimentibacter sp.
AATCCCTTTTCTGAATTTGCAGGACTACCTTATGATGTGCAATATGAAAAGATAAAAAAGGGTCAGAAAATTTTGCATAACAAGGGCATTTATGCTACAATATTCATGGCTCCGGGGCATACCTATGATGAACAAACCATAAGAGCACTAAAGGCTAATGGCCTTACTTATATAACAGATGGTTATAGTAATGATCCCTATGAATATAAGGGAATTTATTTTATTCCTTGTACATTGTCAAAGCCAAGGATACCCAAAGCGTATGACACCTTGTGTTTACATATAAATACCATGGAACAAAAGGATTTCTACGAGCTGGAACGATTTTTAAAAGAGCAGATAGGCACGATAAAGAATTACTCTGAATTGCTTCAACCACAGCTTTTCAAAAAAAAGACAATCACCATAGCCCTTTGTGAAAAGAAAAACTTATTGCTTCGTAAAGCAAAGAGATTTGCAGCAACCAATCCTACGATGCAAGATTACTTTGTAAAGACAAATCATAAAAACTATAAGACAAAAATATGCAAGAGAATAGTAGGTCTTCCAGCAGTTGGAATAAGACTATTATTTTCAAGAAAATAAGCAAATAGTAAGTCTACTGAGTCAGTAAAATATTCAGTGGGCAGGAGATTATAAATGGATATTATAAGAAAGTTTAATAAGGTCTTAAATAAAAAACAAAAATCCAGAGTTGTGATCTTGATGTTTATGATTATTATTGGTGCTATCTTAGAGACTGTAAGTGTTTCTTTGATATTGCCGGTGATATCCGCGATTGTGGAACCAGAGGTATTTGCTAGTAATAGTATTTATATTTCAGTAAGTGAATTTTTCCACATTGAAAAGTTAGACTATTTTATACTTATATTGATTGCTATTTTGATTTCTATCTATTTACTTAAAAGCATTTATTTACTTATTATGTATTTTGTACAATTTTCTTTTATCTCCAATAACCAATATCGTATTTCACGGGATTTATTACAAATATACCTAAATAAACCTTACGAGTACTTCTTGAACGTGAATACTTCGGAGGTCCTTCGAACGGTATATAGTGATACAACAGGTGTTTTTGCATTATTATTACAATGCATTCAGTTTATAACAGAATTAGTCGTTGCCTTGTTCTTAGGAGTTACTATTTTGCTAATTGATTTTAAAATGGCCATGATTATGGGTGTCTTACTTATTGGTGCAACAGCAAGTATTAATAGAATTTTAAAACCAAAGATTGGGAAAATTGGTGAAGCCTCTAGACAAAAGCAAAGCTTAATGTACAAGAGCATTCTCCAATCTATTATGGGAATTAAAGATGTAAAAGTATTTGCAAAAGAGGAGTCTTTTTTACAAGCCTATAAAATACATGGAAAAGAATATTACAACTTAAATCGTAACAACAGTGTGCTGGGCTCTACCCCAAGACTTATTGTGGAATTTGTTAGCATTGGTGGAATCTTATTTTATCTGGCAATTGCAATCGTTGCGGGACAAAATATATCATCTATGATTCCACAATTAACTGGTTTTACCGTAGCGGCAATGCGACTGATGTCCTGTGTAAGCCGCATGAGCACTTATTTATCCAGTATCGCCTATTACAAGCCAACCCTTGATTTTGTATATGCTAATGTGGACTTGCCACAACATGCAAAACAAAAGAGTGATAGCTTGGTAGAACAACAGGCAGATAACTTAAAGTTATCAACAAAAATTGAGTTAAGAGACATTACCTTTAAATATCCTAACACTACAAAACTCATCTTTGATCATGCAGATATGACTATAGCTGTTGGCACTTCAGTAGGTATTGTGGGTTCCTCTGGTGCAGGAAAGACAACGATTGTAGATATTATTCTAGGTTTATTAGATATTGAAAAAGGTCAAGTGTTATGTGATGGAAAAGATGTATTCTCTAATTACAAATCTTGGCTTAGTAATATTGGGTATATTCCACAGACAATTAGTATGATGGATGATACCATTCGTGCTAATATTGCTTTTGGTTATTTAGATGCTGATATAAGTGAAGAAAGAGTTTGGCAGGTACTAAGTGAAGCACAACTAGAAGAATTTGTTAAAAACCTTCCAGAAGGACTTGATACAAAAATCGGAGAACGGGGAGTTCGTTTATCTGGTGGTCAAAGGCAGAGAATCGGTATTGCTAGAGCTCTTTATCATAATCCGGAATTACTCATACTAGACGAAGCAACCTCTGCATTAGATAATGATACAGAAGCCGCTATTATGGAAGCTATCAATCATTTTCATGGTAAAAAGACCATGCTAATTATTGCACATAGACTTAAAACCATTGAAAAGTGTGATATTTTGTATAAAGTGGAAGATGGGAAAATCATTCCTTGTAATGAAGCGTTATAAAGACTAACAAAGACTATAATATATAAATGCAAGGAGACCAATTATGGCATTAAATATTTTCTATGAAGGTTATTCGTCGGTGAATGGATATCAGTCTTATATTTTAAATGAAATTGATAAACAGGTTCATTTTGATGGATGTGTATTAACCAATCAAGATTGTGATGGAAAAGATATTTATGGTGAAAAATATAAATGTATCAATTATGATATCTGTACCAACTCTAGATATGAATTATATTATGACATGAATGATTTTCTACCTTTAGAGCGAGATATTCTTGAGCAAATGCAGCCATATGAATCTATGGCTATGAAGCTGTTAGTGCGCATAACGGAGTATGATATTTTTAATTATGATGAGGCAAAGAGATTATATCTTCAAAACTTACGATTTTGGAATCATGTATTTACTACAGAAAAAATAAATTTTGCATTTTTTTCTGGAATTCCACATCATACTCACGATTATGTTATTTATTGCCTTTGTAAAGTAAAGAACATACCGATTTGTATTATTACACCAACCCATATGCGAAATCGCTGGTTTGTTGGAACCAGTCTTGATACCATTGGGGCAAATACATTAAAAGAATATAGAAGACTTTTGGAAGCTAATGACGAGATAGTGTTGCCAGAAGATTTGGAGAAGTATTACAATGATTTCATTTGTCGAAACAAGCAGACAGTATCTACCGTCATGGATGGTTTGAATAAAAAAGCAAAAATAAAGAGCATCGTGGAAATAAATCAAGGATATGTTAATAATAAAAAAGTTTTTAAGAGAAGCCTTTCAAGAATAAAAAAAGGGATTACATCAACGAGTGGATCACAAGAACGAAAAGTTGCTTTTGAACTTTTAAATAAAGATTTTTCCTATATAAAGCGTACTAAAAAAAGAATTAAAGGTGGAAAAAAACCAGCAGATTATGATAAAATGGCTCAAAATCCTGTAGAAAACGAAAAATATATTCTGTTCTTATTACATTTGCAACCAGAAGCCACCACGCTGCCACAAGCCGAAGTTTTTGTAGAACAAGATTTACCTATTCGTATTTTAGCACGAGCAGTTGAGGGAAAAGGAATCAAAATCTATGTGAAGGAACACTACGTTCAACCTTGGAGAGATAAAAGTTTCTATTCTGATCTTGCTAGTATTAAAAATGTAGTACTCATACGAAGTGATGTGGATTCAAAATCCCTAGTTTTAAATAGTGTTGCTTGCAGTACTTGTACAGGCACGGTAGCTTTGGAAGCAACGGCCAATGAAATCCCTGTGCTGTTATTTTCAAAAGGTGGCTTTGATGATGGCCCAGGTATGTTTTATGTTAGTAGTGTAAAAGAATGCGAAGAAGTATTGCAAAGAATACTAAACAATGAAGTTATAATTTCTAAAGATGAAGTTCGAAGATATTTACAAGCTTTTGTTAATGCTTCGGTTAGACATTATTCTCCTCATAATAAAGAAATTAGCCATGAGGAATTACTAGATAGTCAAAAACAACTGGTCGGTGTAATAGTATCACGAATAAACGGAGGCATGTCATGAAACGAGTTCTTGCAGTGATTCCTGCTCGCGCAGGTTCAAAAGGGATTCCGAATAAGAATATTCGCATAGTCAATAATAAACCACTTATCTGTTATTCTATACAAAATGCAATTGATTCTAAGATGATTACAGATATTATAGTAACAACCGATTCGCCAGAAATAGAAATTATAGCCAAACAAATGAAGGTTCCATTTAAGCACCGTTGTGAAGCGCTATGTGGTGATGCAGTCACTTTGGATGCAGTTGTTTTTGATGCAATAGATGATAATCAAAGTTATGATTATATTGTAACCATGCAACCAACATCTCCAACTCTAGAAGTATCTACATTGGATAGAGCAATCACTTATTGTATTGAGAGAGATTTGGATACGGTTATATCGGTTATTAATGCACCCCACCTATCATGGATAGAAAAAGATGGTAAAAAAGTTCCTAATTATACAGCTAGATTAAATCGACAATACCTGCCACCATATTATTTCGAAACAGGTGCTTTTGTAATATCTAAAACTAGCATCGTTACAAAAAACACTAGAATTGGATCTATGGTGGATGTTTTTGAAATCGCTGAAAAGGAAGCAGTGGATATTGATACCTTTGAAGATTTGAAAAATGTTGAGAATATATTATCTAGTAAAAAAATAGCAATCTATGTAAATGGCAATAATAAATTAGGAACCGGTCATATTTATAGAGCATTGGAAGTAGCGGATGGATTCTATACGAAGCCAGACATCTATTTTGATATCAACCAAACTAATTGTAACATCTTTGGTCCGACTACACATAATCTTATTGGTGTTCAGGGAGAAGAACAATTGTTTGAAGAGTTAAAGAAAGAACAGTACGATATTGTTATTAATGATGTATTATCTACTTCCAATGAGTATATGAACGCAATGAAGAATGCAATACCCCAAGGGAAAGTTATTAATTTTGAAGATGATGGCGAAGGTATTTATAAGGCTGACTTAGTAATTAATGCACTATATCAGCATTCAGAACTTTCTCATGTCAAAACAGGGGAACGATTTTATATTGCCTCAAAACTTTTCATGTTTTATCATCCTATTGAGATTAGGGAGCAAGTAAAAACGGTTCTCATTACTTTTGGTGGAGCTGATCCTAAAAACTATACTGATAGAGTTTTAGAAATAGTTTCAAAAAGTAAATATGACAACATTCAATTTATTGTGGTGTTAGGTCGAGCAAAAGATAACATTGAACAATTAATGAAATATAATGAATACAAAAATATTGAGGTGTTTTATGATGTATTCGATATGCCAGAGCTTATGAGTCGATGTGACATGGCAATCACTTCAAGAGGACGAACGGGATATGAATTAGCAATCTTAGGAATTCCAACAATTGCAATGGCACAAAATACAAGAGAAGAAAAACATGGATTCGTTAGTGGGGAAAATGGATTCACGTATTTGGGACTAAATCCAAGTAATCAAATGATGGAATCTAATTTAGATAGTTATTTAAATTATGGAAAAATAGAAAGACAGCAGTACCAAGATTTATTATTGTCACATGATCTGAAAAAGGGAAGAAAAAGAGTACTGAATCTAATCAACAGCTTATTATAGTTAGAATACGTGAATAGGAGAATCAATGGGAATGAAGAAACCATATATCATTGCAGAAATTGGAGTTAATTTTTATGATACGGCAAGAGTATTGAAAATAACTCCATTAGAAGCAGCTAAGTTATATATTAATGAAGCAAAAAAAGCAGGAATTGATGCTGTGAAATTTCAATCCTATAAAGCAAATACAATAGTATCCAAAAATTCACCAGCTTATTGGGACACAACTAAGGAACCAACAAAAACACAATATGAGTTATTTACTAAGTTTGATAGTTTTGATAAAGAAGACTATGTAATCCTAGCAAGTTATTGTAAAGAATTAGGAATTGATTTTATGTCTACTCCCTTTGATTTTTCATCAGCAGATTATTTGGAGGAATTAGTAGATATTTACAAAATATCTTCTTCTGACCTTAGCAATTTGCCGTTTATCCGTTATATTGCTAGAAAAGGAAAACCTATTTATTTATCCGTAGGGGCTTCCTATATTTCAGAAATAGAACAAGCCGTTCGCACTATGCAAGAAGAAGGATGCAAAGAAATTTGTCTACTCCATTGCGTGCTATCTTACCCAACAAAGAACCGTGATGCCAACCTAAATATAATCAAAACGTTAAAACGAATCTTTCCAGATATGACAATCGGATATAGTGATCATACGTTACCAGATAAAAATATGACCATATTAACTACTGCATACTTATTTGGTGCAGATGTTATTGAAAAGCACTTTACCCTTGATAAAACATTAACTGGAAATGACCACTACCATGCAGGTGACCCAGAAGACTTTAAAATAGCAATCGATAATTTTCAACTAATCAGGGAAATTGCAGGAAGTGATGAAAAAACAGTACTTCCTTGTGAAGCAATACCAAGAAGGGAAGCAAGACGCTCGTTGGTATTAACTAGAGATATGAAAAAGGATGAAATAATACAAGAAAAAGATGTTGCATTTAAACGTCCTGGGACAGGGATTTCGCCACAATATATTGAAATTGTATTAGGGAGAACTGTGAAAAGAGACTTATTAGAAGATGATATTCTCACATGGAAAGATTTATAAACGATAAAAGAAAAATTTTTTATTTAAAAGCAGTAGGAGAAGATTATATGAAAAAAGAATGGAACATTTCAACATATATAACTGATAAGTGCAATCATATTACAGATGTGATGAAATACACATTTATTGCAACTATGGCAATAGGTCTTATTGCGCATTTTTATGTTTTTTCTAATAAATTCATGAATTATTTTGAAATGGGAAATATTTTAACCACCATGGCCATCACAAAAGGAGATACCCTTTCCTTTGGAAGATGGTTCGTACCAACTGCAACTAATTTATTTACAAAATATAGCATACCAAGTGTTACCGGATTTATTACATTATTATATTTGAGTATTGCGGCGGTTCTTATCGTGGATCTATTAGGGATTAAATCAAAGCTTTACGGATGTCTTTTCGGAGCGGCATGGATTACCTTTCCTGGGTTAGCCTGTATCTACTCCTTCGGAGTAAATGCAGATGCTTTTTGTCTGTCACTTTTACTAGCAGTGGCAGCTGGATATGCATTGGAAAAATGTAAATATGGAATTGTCATGGGGAGCATTTTCTTATGTTTTTCCCTGGGAATCTATCAACCATATATGTCTATTACGATTGCATTGGTTTTTCTAGGATTATTACGAAATGTTTTAAGTGAAGAGTTTTGTTATAAGAACTTCTGTAAGAAGTTTCTAAAAGGTATTGGAATGTTAGCTCTTGGTTTTTCCCTATATTATGCAGTTCTTCAAGTAATGCTTGCTATTGTGGATGTAACATTAAGTGGTTATCATGGTGTAGATAGTATGACATCCTTTACCTTAAAAGGGATTGCGAAAGGATTGGTATATACCTATATCTATTTCTTCCAGTATTTTTTCACAACAGCCTATCTATATACATGGACAAGAGTTGTAGGAAATATAATAGCTGGAATCCTGTTTTTTATCCTATTACAACGAATTATCAAAAAGAACAAAGAACTTTCCAATAAATTTCAGACGTCTATTCTCATGATTCTAGTAATATTTATACCACTTGGAGTGAATGCAGCACCATTTTTAATGGCAGACAGAGTAGGGAATGGCGTGGATCGTTATATGATTTTCGCGATGATGTTCCTGTGGGCAGTTTTTTTTATGGCATTAGATTATGTTAAGGAAAAAGAGTTGTTTGGGAATCAAAATTTACATTCTATTATAAATATATTAAGCTGTGGAGTAGTGATTATAGGAATATTAGGAAGTTATCTCATATGCAATCAAGCATATTATCGAATGGAAGCAAATACTCAGGCAACCACAACTCTTATAGAACATATAGCAGTTAAAATCGAGGAAATTCCAGGGTGGAATAAGGACAAACCTATTTATTTTGCAAATTGTGAAACATTATTCAATTCCAATTATGAAGTCATTATACCGGAGTTTGAAGAACTGGAGTTTATGCCAGGTACAGGTCTTTTTCCATATTACAGCGAGAATGCGATAGCGCGATATATGAAAGTATATCTTCACTTCCCAGTAGAATTACCAACATCACAACAAAAGGAAGACATCCTGCTATTAGATGAATTTGATACAATGCCTATTTATCCAACAGAAGGTTCCATTTCTTTTATTAATGGGGTGATTGTAGTTAAGTTCAATGAAACAGAAACTAATTAAGTGAAATATAATGGAATCTAAGTAGTGTGAGGTAATAATATGAGTATGCCAGAAGAATGTATGATGAATCTGAAAAGTAGGATAAAAAAAGAGTGGATCATTGCTTTTTTATCCGTTGTAATTATTGGTTTTGCAACCTATTTATATAAGTTTACGAATTACCTACCTAATTGGGACAGTATTGCAATTAACTACACTGATTATTCTACAGCAAATGACTGGATACGCGGTGGAAGATGGTTTTTTATTATTGGATATGGTATCACAGGTTATGTAAATATACCCATATTAAGCGGTTTATTAAGTATTCTATATATTGCCATTACAGCGGTTTTAGTTGTTGAGTTATTAAATATAAAAAAAGTAACTACTATTATATTGATATCAGCAATCATGATTACTTTTCCAACGGTCAGTAGCGGATTTGCATTTATGCCAGATACATTTTTCTTATCCTTAGTATTGGCAGTAACAGCAGTCTTTTTAACAACTAAGTTAAAAAATATTTGGGGAATACTTTTCGGGATAGTATTACTAAGCTTTAGCATGGGAACATACCAGGCATATTTGTCGGTAGCAATTGTTCTTATTTTAATTTTATTGATACAAGAACTATCCAAGAAAACTATTTCCATTAGAGTAATTTTAAAAAAAGGTGTTAATTACCTTGTTATGGGAATTGGTGGGATTGCGTTGTACTTTGGTATCACTCAAGCACTTCTATTATTAACTAACCAAACGTTGACATCCCACCAAGGAATGAGTGATGTGGGAAATAGTGTTTCAACAGGAATGATTGGTAATATTAGAAAAGTTATTATTGATTTCTCCTATTTTTTCATGGGATCTATCCATAAAGTCACGATTTTTCAAGTGATGAATATTTTATTATTCATATGCGGAATAGTACTATTTGTTATTTGGATAATAAGAAATGGTATCTATCAAGAGATACTTCGATTAGGTGCAATCATAGTATTAATGATTGGAATTCCATTAGCGTGTTATATCTATTATCTTGTCACACCATCTATTACCTATCACCCATTAATGTTATATTCCATGAGTTTTGTCTATATTTTCATCTTTTTTTTATATGATAAAGTAGAATTAAAGACTTCATTTATTCACTGGATTACTGTTATGATTTCAATTACAATGGTATATTTATTTATATTAAATGCCAATAAAGGATATATGGCATTAACACAGTCATATGAAAAAACCTATGGAATAGTCAACCGAATGGCAGATAGAATTGAACAACTTGAGGGTTATAGTAACATAGACAAAATAGCTGTAGTGGGGTATATTAATAATGAAAGTTATGAGAATTTATCTTTTGATATTCCCATGACGGGATTTACAGATGGTCTGCTAATTACTCATCAAACGCATATTGTTATGTTTTTAAATAGTTGTTTGGGGATTAATTTGATCCCGGCCAAAGATGATGAAATTAATCAAATAATAGAGTCTGTGGAATATGAACAAATGAACTGCTGGCCAGCTTCCATGTCCATCCTGCAAATTGGTGACACAGTTGTCATTAAGCTAGAAGACAAATAGACAGAAAAGGTTATATATGAATCCAATAAAAATATCAATTGTTTTACCTGCTTATAATGAAGGGAAAAATATTGAAAAAAACGTAAAAACGGTATATGAATGCTTTCATAACAAACTAGACAATTTTGAAATTGTTGTAGTAGATGATGGAAGTAAAGACGATACCTTAAAAAATGCCAAACTTGCGGCAGTAGATAATTCTAAAGTGGTTGTTGTGGCAGCGCCCGTTAATAAAGGAAAAGGAAACGCCCTTAAACTTGGTGTAGAAGCTGCAAAGGGAGAATATATTGCATTCTTGGACGCAGACCTTGACATTTCACCAGACTATATCTTAAATGGACTGGAAATGGTAGAAGAATCAGGAGCAGATATTATCATAGCATCAAAATGGCATAAAGATTCTGTCTTGGATTATCCCTTTACTAGAAAAATTATCAGTTACGGGTATTACACCTTTATTCGTATTTTATTTAACCTAAAGGTTAAAGACACACAAACTGGAGCCAAGATTTTCAAAAGTAAATATATTAAAAAGATCATGAAACAGGTCAAAACGGATCGCTATGCCTTTGACATAGAAATATTGGCAATTGCCAATAAGCATAAATTAATTATTCAAGAGATGCCGGTAGAGATTATATTCCAACGTGGAGGAATTGGTCGTATTGGAATCAAAGATATATGGGTTATGATTATAGATACCTTAGGTATCTTTTACAGAGTAAGATTAAGGAAAATAAGGTAGGAAAATAGAGTGACTAATAAAAATGAATTTGAAAGAAGCAGCTTAAACCTCTTTGCACTTATGATGTTAGCAAATGCCTGCAACTATATTTTCCAAATTGTAATGGGCAATATGCTAACGGTAGAAGAATTCGGATCCATGAATACATTACTATCATTATTCACCATATTTTCTGTTCCAACAACGATTATAACGCTAATAAGTGCAAGATATATTGCAATCTTTGACACCACTCATAACAAAGAGGGCCTTTATAAAACATTAAAGTTCTTAATTGCATTAACTGCAGGAATTATGCTCCTGGTATTGTTGGGGGGAATCTCACTTTCGGGAGTATTAACCAGTTCCCTAAAATTAAATAACCAATTCTATATTATTGCAGTGGTTATCCTAGCAAGTGTAGGATTTCTAAGGTCAATTGCAAATGGTGTATTACAAGGAACCAAGAAATTCGTACCATATGGAATTCAGAATTTTCTTGTGATGATTGGTAAATTAATCTTTAGTTGTCTGTTTGTATGGATGGGCTATAGGCTTTACGGAATATTGACGGCGATGGGCTTGGCCATGGTTTTATCTTTTTGTTATGCCATCTTCTATATCCGAGATTATCTAACAGAAATGTCCCATTCCAACACCACTGCTTATCAATTAGAATATAAAGATATGTTTCGATTTATTGCAGGTACAGTATGCGCTCAATGCTGTATCGAGCTAATCTCTAATAGTGATATGCTTTTAGTTAAAAGATATTTCACCGAGACAGAAGCGGGAACTTATTCTTCTGCCATGGTTATTGGAAAAATAGCCATGTATCTGTCCACAGCCATTATCACTGCTTTATTTCCATTAGTTGTAGAGGCAAAAGCGAAAAACAAAGCTACCACAAGATTACTTGGAAAAGCAATTGCGTATGGTGGGGGAGCAGCTCTTGTTTGTAGCGCCGGGTTAAGTATTTTTGGTAAATTGATTATCAATCTATTATTTGGAGAACGTTATTCTAGCGCTATTAATATGCTGCCTTGGGTATCTCTTTTTATTGTACCGTTGACATTAGTGGTGATTGTTATGAATTATACAGTGGCCCTTGGAAAAACGTTCGTGTTTGCAGCTTCTTCTTTTACAGGTGTCGCCCTTATCTACTTATTAGTGATTCAGTTCCATAGTAGCATAAGAAATGTTATGATAATTTTCAGTGTAGTTTTAAGTATTGTATTTATCATTAATATGATTTATTTACTGTTATGCAATAGAAAATTAGAAGAAATATAAGAAGTACAGTTGGCAGGTGAATATAGTATGAATCAAACAAATCACAGAAGTAAAGTTATTGAAGTTTATAGTATACTTCTTATTGATATGATATGTATTGTCATATCTTATTTGGGTGGCCTTTTGATTCGTTATCATTCCTTCCAGGCGGTAGATAATTCTCAGCTCCATACAACAGTATGTGTAAGCCTTTTACTATTTTGTGTAATTTATAGTTCCGTTATCAATAACAGCCGAGATTTCGTACACCGAGGCTATTACATAGAGTTTATAATGATTATAAAATTTAACATAGCCTTGATCATAACCATGGTCTGTGGCTTGTTTGTATTTAAGCAAGCGGAATTTTATTCCCGTTTGGTATTTGGTTATTTAGTTGCCTTTGATACCATACTTATGTATGGATTCCACGTTTTATTGAAGAAATATTTACAGGCTCATTATCGTTCCGAGAGAAACCGAACGAAGATTATGGCAATTATTGATTCGGAATATTTAGAGAAAATTATACCTATTTTACAAGAAGAATCTACATATGCTTATGAAGTTGCTGCCATTGCAGTGTTAGATAAAGATATGGTTGGTGAAAAGGTAGCAGACATTCCAATTATTGCTAATAGAAAAAACATACTTGATATGGCAAAAATTATGACATTGGATGAAGTGTTTATTTATTTACCAAATGAGAGTAAAAAAGAAACTGAAAAAATTATCATGGATTTTGAAGCCATGGGTGTTATCTGCCATTATAATATTGATGTGGTTGATTTGGATGCAAAAGTACGTAGCGTAGGTGAATTTGCTGGATTTACCGTTATTACCTATGCCATTAACTTCATTGATTACAGACACCACATGATCAAAAGATCAATGGATCTTGTAGGAAGTTTGGTTGGATTGCTTGTTACTGTTATATTTTTACCATTTGTTGCATTTGCAATTAAAATAGAATCAAAAGGTCCTGTATTATTTTCCCAAGAACGAATAGGAAAAAATGGAAGACACTTTAAAATATATAAATTCCGTTCTATGTACCTAGATGCAGAACAGCGAAAAAAAGAATTAGAAAATAAAAATGAAATGAAAGGTCTCATGTTTAAAATGAAAGATGATCCCCGGGTTACAAAAGTTGGTAGATTTCTGCGTAAGACAAGCATAGATGAATTACCACAATTTTATAATGTACTAAAAGGTGACATGAGCCTAGTTGGGACAAGACCACCAACGGTAGATGAATTTGAGAAATACACACCTTACTATCGAAGAAGGTTATGTATGACGCCTGGGTTAACAGGACTATGGCAGGTGAGCGGTAGAAGTAATGTGAATAGTTTTGATGATGTGGTACAATATGATTTGCATTATATCGATTATTGGTCGTTAAGTTTGGACATTAAGATTTTGATACAGACCGTATTTGTTGTGGTATTTGGAAGAGGTGCGAAATAATAAGAGGGGTTGTGCAATTGCAAGGCCTCTCTTTTGATGCTATAATGAATTGTTGATTTTGATGCTATTATGAATTGTTGATTTTGAAGATAAGTACTTGAAAAAGATAAATATTTTTTTACAATTAATTATGTTAATTATGTTAATTATGTTAATTATGTTAATTATGATAAAAAGAATAAAGTATCTTTGGAATGTCTAAATGAGGAATTAAAGATGGAAAACGAGATGATATCAATTATTGTTCCAATATATAATGTAGAAAAATATTTAGAACGTTGTATAGAATCAATTATTCATCAAACATATAGCAATCTTGAAATAATTTTAGTTGATGATGGTTCAACAGATAGGAGCCCTGAAATATGTAATAAATATAAAGGGCTGGATGATAGAATAAAAGTTATTCATCAAAATAACGGTGGTATGTCGGCTGCACGAAATGCGGGCATTAAAATTTCTACAGGTGATTATTACGGTTTTGTTGACTCAGATGATTATATAGTATGTGAAATGTACGATATTTTATTTTCAAATTTGGTAAAATACGAAGCTGATATTTGTGAGTGCAAATATAAAATAGTAATAAAAGACGAGGAGATTCAACCCTGTACTGAATACAATGTAGAGGAATACGAAGGAAAGCGCAAATTCTTAAATTTATATAATCAAAATAAGGAAAATACAGTTGTTATTTGGAACAAATTATATAAAAAGTACATCTTTAGTCATATTAAATTTAAAGAAGGAATGTGCCATGAGGATGAGTATATAATTCACCATTTGTTAGATGCATCAAATAAAGTAATTTTAGTAGACAAGGAAATGTATTATTATGTTCGGAACGAAAGCAGTATTATGAATAAACAGTTTTCATTGTCAAGACTAGATATTATCAAAGCGTTAGATAATAGGCTGGAATTTATGAAAGAAAATGGGGATAAAGAACTAGAATTATATGCATCAATTGATTATTTGAAGAGAATTCAGTTTTATTGGTATCAAACTAAAAGGTTTTTTCCAAATGAAAAGGCAATTCGTGATTCAATTATGTCTCGATATGGCAGTGTTTTAAATGAGTATAAAAAACAAATGACTTGGGTTCAAAAAATGCGATATGGTCTATTTTTGATTTTCCCCCGAATCAATCATTTTATAAAAAAGATGTTTAAATAATATAAAAATGCATATTAAGTAAAAGTGAGAGAATATATGAAGAAAATAAGAATAAAGTTTGTAGATTTTTGGGATAAATTTGATTGTGAAAATAATTTTTTTGTTTCTATTTTAAAAGAGAAGTATGAAGTGGAGTTTAGTGAAGAACCCCAATACTTGTTTTATTCTATGTTTTCAAAAAACTTTTTAAAATATAATAATTGTGTAAGAATATTTTTTACTGGTGAAAATATAATTCCTGATTTTAATTTATGTGATTATGCGATGGGATTTGATTGGATAATCTTTGGTGATAGATATTTACGAACACCACTTTACTTACTTAGCGATGGATTTCAACCTGCAAGTTACATGGAAATGCTTCAGGAAGGAATGGAAAAAACAAAAAAGCCGAATGAAGTTCTTAATAAGAAAACCGACTTCTGCAGTTTTGTGTATTCTAATGGAAAGGCTAATCCCATAAGAGAGGAACTTTTTAATATATTAAGCAAATATAAAAAAGTGAATTCTGGTGGAAGGTTTTTAAATAACATAGGTGGAGCGGTAGATAATAAAAAGAATTTTGAAACACAACATAAATTTTCCATAGCATGTGAAAATAGTTCGTATCCAGGGTATACTACTGAAAAGTTATTACAAGCCTTTGCAGCACATACAATACCAATTTATTGGGGAGATCCGGAAGTTGGAAAGGTATTTAATAAAAAAGCTTTTATTGATGTGAATGATTACTCTTCAATGAATCAATTATTAAACAGAATCAAAGAATTGGATAACGATAATAAAAAGTACATTCAGGTCATGAAAGAAAATATGTTCTTAGAAGACTATAAATTAGAAGATGAATATCAGAAAATTAATCAATTTTTATTTCATATTTTTGATCAGCCCTATGAAAATGTATATCGTAGAAATCTAGGTATGCAGGGAGGTTATTATGAGAGGTTTTTTAAACGATACGCTTCCATTGATATGAATTTAAAGAAATTAAAAAGGATTGTTAAAAAATAAAGTATATTTATACGGATAGGAGAATTTCATGAATATAAAAGTCAAAAGGATTTTTAGGGGTTTATTGGATAAGTATCCCAGGATTGATGCTACTCAATACTGTTTCCGTCATAGTAAAAAAATAGAATACAGGTTAAAAGTGTTAGAAAAAGATTCCATGATAATGCAGTGTACAACATTGGGAAAGCTGAATCCAGATAAAAATATATACTTTATTGAATTTGGTGATTCATGTGATGGATTTTTTGCTGAGTATAGAAAGGTACTTGATTATCTCTATTATGCAGATCGCTTTTCTTTTATTCCTGTCATTAAATTTACTGAAGATTTTATTTATTCGGAAAAGCATCCCATCAATGGTTCAGATAATCCGTTTGAATATTATTTTGAACAGCCATCAGGTATAACTGTTGAAGAGGCTAATCATAGTTATAATGTATTTAAATGTACAGAGGCACAAGTTGGTTTGGTTGAACATGATAAAGAAAGAAGAGATGGATATGCACTTAATAATGAATATTTCTCTCGTTTAGCTACACTTTCTCGAAAGTATATTAGATTAAATAAAGTGGTTAAACAACAGATAGAAGAAGATATTAATACAATATTGATGAAAAAGAAAGTAATAGGAGTGCATGTAAGGGGAACAGACTTTAACAGAGGTTTTAAAGGACATCCTACTATTGTTACTCCGAACAGACATCTAAGTGAAGTGAAGGGATTGTTAGAAACAGGCTTATATGAAAGTGTTTTTCTTGCAACAGATGATGTCAATGTAATAAAACAGTTTGAAAAAGAATTAGGCGACAAGGTATGCTATTATAAGGATGTCTTGCGCTCTGAAGACGATGTATCAGTTGCATTTAAACAATCAACTAGAGAGAATCATCATTATAAACTGGGATTAGAAGTACTTAGGGATATGATGACATTAGCCAGTTGTGACGCACTTGTTGCAGGTATATCCCAAGTAAGCATCTGTGCAATGATTACTAAGAGAAGTTGGAAACAAGAATATTTGGGATGTCAAATATTGGATAATGGTATTAATCAAAGTGGAAAGATCTATAGTTAATTATTGATAAGGCAAGGTTAATACTTCGATGGGTGATGAATATGACTTTAGGAAATAAGATTAAAAGGAGATTGTATAAAAGGTGGGGGATTTCTCCATTAGTTCAAAACATTAATCTGA
This sequence comes from Sedimentibacter sp., assembly GCA_035270885.1. GTDB lineage: Bacteria > Bacillota > Clostridia > Tissierellales > Sedimentibacteraceae > Sedimentibacter. The sequence continues at coordinate 16,674 of DATESJ010000175.1, forward strand.
ATCCGGTTGGGTATCAAAGAAGTGTTTTAATTTGTTATGTGGACTACACTTTAATAAGTAAACAAATTGAAAACAATAATTTATGTCATTCTATTCCCAAAGAAGAAATGGTCATTATTAGACGATTTATTGAATGTGATTATGTCATTGATGTCTGCGGCTATGATGCAATTTCGGTCATACCCATGATAGAAAATAAAAAATATGATATAATTTTTGGGTTTGGTGATGTGTATAGAGAAATGTCCATAAGAAATCCCCTATCTCAAAAAATATTATATTTAACAGAAAGTCCAGCAGAATATTCTTTTGAAAAAGAGAAGGAAAGAATTGATTATTTTTATTTACGAACAGGTATAAAGATTGAAATGGTAAGATCAGGAGTTTGTTTTAAAGTAGGCGATATAGAATTATCAGATATTATTATTAACATGTGTGAATCTTCTTTGATAGAAAAATATAATATTAAAAATTATAAAATATGTCCTTCGGGACTTGTTAATGCTAAATTTATTCATAAAACAGACAAAAAGGATATAAAAAAATTCATGTGGTTCGGCTCAATGGGAATTATACATAAAGGGCTTGATATTTTAGTCGATACCTTTGAAAAAACAAAGGATTGTCAATTATTTGTTTGTGGTGCCAATGAAAAAGAGATTGAAAAATACAAAATTAGTCTTAACAAGAATAATATTAGAAATTGTGGTTTTGTAAATGTTAACAGCCAACTATTTATTGAGTTAGTGGATCAATGTGCATATATGATTTTACCTTCTTGTGCGGAAGCAACATCAACAAGTGTGATTACATGTATGCGTCACGGGATGATACCAGTGATTACAAGAAATTTAGGGTTCAATGAATTTTTCGAGTTCTGCTATTTCTTGGAAGACTATCATATCGAATACATGGAACAAAAAATAAAGGAATTGTCAAACAATAATATAGAGGACATGAAGAAGTTAAGTTCTCAAATATATCAGAGATTCAATAAAAAGTTTTCAATAAATACATTTAATCATGAATTTAAGTCGATTTTAGATGAAATAGGATAAGTATATTTTTAGGAGAGTCAAAGATGAACCATATTAAAGTATCAATAGTATTACCCGTGTATAACGGTGAGAAATATTTGAGACAATCCATTGAAAGCATATTGCAACAGACATGTGAGAATTTAGAATTAATTATCGTAAATGATTGTTCTACAGATACATCTTTGAATATTGCTCAAGAATACGCAGAAAAAGATACTCGGATTCGTATTTTAAACAATGAACATAATTTGAAACTTCCATCATCGTTAAATGCAGGATTTAAGATGGCACATGGAAAATACCTCACATGGACATCTGATGATAATGTTTACAAGGAAAAAGCTATAGAGATACTGTCAGGGCATCTTGATTCTAATCCAGACGTTGGGTTTGTGTATAGCAATTATGCCTGCATAAATGAAGAAGGTAAAGTCATCGAGGAGTGTTTTTTACCGGACCCTAATATGCTCCCATTGGGAAATACTGTTGGGGCTTGTTTTATGTATCGAAAAGAAATTGTGGATATCGTGGGTGAATATAATAAAGATTATTTTTTGATTGAAGATTATGAATATTGGCTACGTTGCTATCTAAACTGTAAAATGGAACATATTAATGATAATTTATATTACTATAGAATACATGGGAAGAGTCTTTCTTCCACAAGGTTACAGGAAATAAATGATATGGAAATAGTTTTATTTAAAAAATATTATTTGTTTTTTATTATTAATATTAAAAATAAAAAAATTTTATTTAAGTATTATGACAGATTGTTGCTTCACAAGGATAAGATCAAAGGAATTTCAATGCTACTATTTTTAAAACAACACCCTACGTACATGATTTATATTTTGAATAAAAAGGTAACTGAATATATAAGAATGAACGTTAAAAAAATCAGGAGAAAGTAATGAAAGTAGTGCATTTAAGTACAAGTGTTAGTAAGTCATCCGCAAATACAAAGCTTCATTATTCACTATTAAATAATGGAATAGACTCATCAATTCTTACGCTAGAAAAGTGTTCTGATGAGCTAAAGCACACTTATAACCAAAAAAAGACATTTCATTATAAAGTTGAAAATAAATTAATTAACGGGATTGAAAGTAAATATTTAAAATATATTTATCCAGAAAGAGAGAGTTTAATATATTCTTCTGCTTATGTGGGTATTAATATTCTAAATAACAAATTAATTAAAGAAGCCGATATTATTCATATGCATTGGATTAATGGAGGATTCATATCCATTGGAATTTTAAAAAAGATATTAAAGTTAAATAAACCAATAGTTTGGACGTTCCATGACAGTTGGCCAATGACGGGCGGGTGCCATGTCAGATATGGTTGCAATAATTTCGAAGAGGAATGCGGAAATTGTAGGATGCTTGCTTCAAACAAGAAGAAAGATTTTTCTTATAGAATATTAAAAAGAAAAAAGAGTATTGAAAATCTAGATAGAATATTTTTAATAGCTCCAAGCACATGGATGCTTTCTAATATTAAAAAGAGCAGCCTTTTTTCAAAAAATAAATGTGCATGTATCCCAAATACGCTAGATGTAAATATATATAAAAGTTATGATAATAAAACGGAAGATAAGTTTGTTGTTTTATTTGGGGCTATGGATGCTATGTCAGTTCCATACAAGGGATTTTCATACTTATTAAAATCGCTAGAGATATTAACGGAAGCATATCCTGATATGAAAAATAAAATGGAGTTACATGTGTTTGGTTCAAATAAGATAGGAGAAGAGATTAGTAATAGATATACATGTAAATGTTGGGGAGTTATTAAAGATGAAATAGAACTTGCGCAAATATATAGTCAAGCAAATGTTTATGTACTTCCTTCACTTGATGACAATCTTCCCGGAACAGTTATGGAGAGCCTAGCATGTGAAACACCTGTGGTAGCATTTAAAACGGGAGGAATTCCAGATATGGTAGAACATAAAAAAAATGGATATCTAGCCGAATATAAGAATGAAAAAGATTTAGCAGATGGAATTGCTTGGGTGTATGAAAACAACAACATGTCTAAAGATATGGGAAAAAGAGGGAGGTATAAAGTTGTTTGCGAATATTCCAACCTGGTTATAGCAAAAAAGCATATAGAGGTTTACAAGAGAATATTAAATATAAACAAAAAAAAGGAAGATAAAAATGAAAGCCATATTAAAGCAAATAAGTTTCATATTAGATAAAAAACAAAAAAAGAAAATACCTTTATTAATAATTATGATGCTATTAGGTGGTATTTTAGAGGCATTGGGCGTATCAATAATAATTCCCTTTGTTGCGGCAATTACAAATAATGATAAGTTTAATAATAATAACGTTATCAGATGGATATATAGTGAATTTCCAATTATAAATGAAAAGATTATTATTGTCCTAATGCTTGTGGGGTTAATTGTTATTTATATTATTAAGAATTTGTACTTATTTTTAATGAATTACGTTCAATATAAATATATTTATTCGAATCAAAACGCGCTGATGAATAAGTTGTTATCGATATATTTAAAAAAACCATATGATTATTTTCTAAATACCAATGTAGCACAAGTAAGTGCTGTTATTACTACCGATGTTCCAGCTACTTTTACTGCACTTACGAATGCAGTCTTGTTTTTTTCGGATTTGGTTATTTGTATTTTTCTGTTTGGTTTATTATTAGTTACAGATATATATATGACATTGATTATTGCAGCAATACTAGGAATTACAATGTTGGAAATCAGAAAAAGGTTTAAGCCAGTTTCCAAAAGGATTGGTGAAGAAACAAGGACAAATTATATAAATATGGCAAAATGCATTAATCAATCGGTACATGGAATTAAGGATGTAAAAGTTCTTCAAAAAGAAGATAGTTTTATGTACTCATTTCAAAAGAATGTGTTTAACTATACCCAGTCTTTGAAAAAAAATGCTTTATTAGGGCAGATACCGAGGTCATTAATTGAGACAGTGAGTATTATTAGTGTTGCTATTTATCTAATTATAGTTACAGTTCTAGGAAAAAATCTTTCAAATATGCTTCCTCAAATTTCAGCATTTGCTTTAGCGATAATACGTTTAATGCCAAGTGCTAATAGAATAAGTAATTACATTAATGGAATGGCATATTTATCAGTATCCGTTAATAAAGTTTATGAGGAAGTGCTTTCTATTCAAAATTCACATGAAGAAGCATCAAATAGTAAATCAGTAAAAAGTATAAAATTCAACATTTTTAATAAAATAGAATTAAAAAATATTGAATTTAATTATCCAGGTTCAGAAATGAGAATTTTTGAAAAAGCAAATATGCAGATACCTATAGGAAAATCAATTGGAATTATTGGAGAATCTGGTGCAGGTAAGTCTACAATTGTAGACATTTTATTAGGTTTATTAGTTATTAATTCTGGGGAAATATTAATAGACAATAAATCAATATTCACAAATTATCGTGGCTGGTTATCGGAAGTCGGATATATACCACAAATGATATATATGCTTGATGATACTATTATGGCAAATATTACATTCAACTATAATAATCAAGAAGAAGATAAAAAAAGATTATGGGAAGTACTTGAAGAAGCACAACTTGCAGATTTTGTGAGAGAATTACCAGAGGGTATAAATACAACTATTGGTGAACGCGGGGTAAGATTATCAGGTGGCCAACGACAAAGAATTGGAATTGCAAGAGCATTATATCATAATCCTTCAATCCTGATTTTTGATGAAGCTACTTCAGCATTGGACGGTGATACGGAGAATGCTATTATCGAATCTATTGAGAAAATGCATGGTAAAAAGACAATGATAATTATTGCTCATCGCCTTGCAACAATAAGAGGTTGTGATGCAATATATAAAGTCGAAAACAAGACAATTAAAGTGGTGGATAAAGATAGTTTGCATATTTAATTAAGTTATTAATTGGTAATATTTATTATTATGAGGAATAAAAGGAGAAAAAGGATGTTTAGTAAAACCCCCTCCCCCAATCAAAACAAAAAAAGTTTAATTGAAAAAGAATGGGCGGAACAAGATAATGTAATAAAGGACGAAGAAAAGATGAGGATTAAAAGAGCCGTTATTATTCCTTCTGATCCGCTATACTGTTATATAAATAAAGGGATGAGTCCACAAAAATTGAGAGAATATTATAATCCAGGTAATCTTTATAAAAGAATTTTCATTCTTAGTTCTTTTGAAGATAAAGGTATTAGAAAAAAATATGGAATGATAGTAATTGGTGCCAAGCCATATCAATTCAAACAGATAATCAAACGAATTATGCCAAATGTGGTTAGAGCTTATGATGGATTTAGAGCAGCTGATTATGCGTGTGCAAATAGGGTTAAGGGAATTCCAATTATTGTAAGTGTACATGATGCAGATCCAAAATTAATACACAAATCACTTAAATATGCAGATGCAGTGTTTTGTATGTCAGATGTTGTAGCAAAAAGAGTGAAAGAAGTAATTTATAATATCGATATAAATCGAATTTATATTCTTCCAAATAGGGTGGATACAACAAAATTTAAAAAAAGCAATAATAATATTACTCAATTAAATAATATGTATCCATATAAATATCGAATTTTACATGTGGGACGAAGGGTAGTAGAGAAAAACTTGGATAATGTTATAAAAGCTTTATCATTATTGAGTGACGAGTATTGTTTAGTTGCAATAGGTCAAGGTGATAAAACCTATTATAGTAATCTTGCTAAGGAGCACAAAGTTACAGAACGATATTTTATGGTGGATTCTGTTAACAATGATGAATTATTCAATTGGTATTCATGGTGTAGCTGTATTTGTAATCCGAGTAGAAGTGAAGGATTTGGAATCATTTTTATAGAAGCAGCAGCTTGTAAATCAATTATTGTCACATCCAATATTGCACCAATGAATAATTTTTTACAGCATGAAAAAACAGCATATTTAGTTAATAATTACGAGAGCCCTAGAGAAATAGCTAAATATATAGAAGAAGCATGCAAAAATAGTGAAAATAATTTTAAAATGAGTGACAATGTTTTAAGTGTTGCTGAGAATTTTAGTAAAGTTAAAATAGACGCATTGGAAAAAGAATTAACCTTAAGTGTGGTAGGGAAAAAAAGTGTCGAATTTTTTATAATTGGGTTGAAGATAAATTTAGTACTAATGTTTACAATTAATCAAGTGAAAAGG
>DATESJ010000176.1:0-10702 GCA_035270885.1 Sedimentibacter sp.
GTGCCATGGCCGTTATCGTCATAGAATTTTGTTTGATTGTTAACAAAATCCTTAAATCCTATAATTCTGTTTGTAGGGTATATTAAATCTGCATGTGGAGCAACACCTGTATCAATTATTGCAACGGTAACATTCTTACCGGTATAGTTAGAATTAAAGGAATAATCAGCCCCTATTGTTTTTCTTGCCACATCCAATACCGCAAATACTTTTGAATCATAGGATATAAATTCTACATCCGGATCTGATGTTAATTTGAGGATTGATTCAGTGCTCATTTCACATGCACAGCCATTGATAATGGGAAGATCACGTTTTAATTTATTAGATAATGAGCTTATTTGTCCTTCCTTTATTTTTTTGCCTGATTTATAACTAATTATAACGGGTATAATATTATTGCTGCTTGATGAAAGTTGCCCTTTTATTACAGGGCACAATTTATTTAAATCTATATCATTTTTCATTAAATCACCTACCTAAATTAATTTATGCTTGTAAATAAAGATGGTGTTCATTTTTGAAAAACATGGTATAATATTTATGAATAAAATTTACTTATAATTATTAAAAAATGAGGTGGAAAGATGCCTAAAATATTAGTAGTTGATGATGAGAGACCTATAGCCGAAATAATTAAATATAATCTTCAAAAGGAAGGTTTTGAGGTGCAAACAGCTTATGACGGAGATGAAGCTGTAAAAGCAGTCCGCCAAATGAACCCGGAACTTGTAATTCTTGATATTATGCTCCCTAAGAAAAATGGGTTTGATGTATTAAGAGAAATTCGCATGGAATATGTTATGCCTGTAATTATGCTTACTGCAAAAGAAGAAGAAAATGATAAGATTACAGGACTTGAATTAGGAGCTGATGATTATATTACTAAACCCTTCAGCAACAAGGAATTAATAGCAAGGGTAAGAGCTAATTTAAGAAGAGTAAAGTTATCCAAGGTTGATGAAGAAATGAAATCAAAGATTATTGCTGTGGGAAATCTTACTATAGACATGAACACATTTGAAGTAAGCAAAAATGATTCTATAATTGACCTTACCAATAGGGAATTTGACCTTTTAAAATATTTGTTCCAAAACTCAGACAGGGTATTTAACAGGGAGCACCTTCTTAAGGAAGTGTGGGGATATGAGTTTGGTGATTTAAGAACAGTTGACGTAACTGTGAGAAGATTAAGAGAAAAAATAGAAACAGACGATGATAAGTATATAATCACAAAACGAGGAACAGGATATTATTTTAAAAGTAAATAGCGGTAGTCATACCCGTAAAACTGCTAAAATTAGGGAGAATGTATGTTTAAGAGTATCAGATGGAGATTTATTTTAATTTATTTTTTGCTTGTATTTCTTGCTATGTCCATAGTTGGTATTTTTATAGTAAATCAACTTGAAGGTATACAGCTTAATATGAATATAAAAAATATGGAAGCTCGAATTCGTTCAATTATTGCATCCTATGAATCACTAAATTCCGGTATGTGGGACGAAGATGTTGAAGAAATAAAGAAAAGTATAAACAGCGTTCAAGTAGGCTATAACGAAAATATATATGTAATATTGAATGACGAAAACAGAACAATAATTGCAGGTAGTGTAGAAGAATCTATTGGAGTAAGTGCATTCAACAACAATAAATTAAACAATTATATACTTACTAAATCTATGGATGGCACTCCTTATCATATAGCACCCACAGAACAATTTGAAGATTCTGAAAACCCAAGATTTTATCATATGTCCTTTCCGGTACAAACTGACGGAAGTATTAAGGGCTATATATATTTGATTAATAATATTGATTATATTTATGATACAGTTAATGAATCCAGACAAATAATGACTCAAGCTACCATAATTGCTTTGACTATAACTATATTTTTAGGACTAATCTTGTCAACCAGCATAACAGGACCTATTAAGGAACTTACGGTAAAAGCCAAGCAAATGTCTTTAGGTGATTTTGACCAGAAGGTAAGTGTAAAATCAGACGATGAAATAGGTCAGTTGGGTAATATGTTCAATTATCTTATTGACCAGCTAAAAAGGTCAATGTCCAGTCTGCAGCAGGAAAAAAGCAAGATGGAAACAACATTTACTTACATGGCAGACGGTGTTTTAACTGTTGATACTTCAGGAAGTATTGTACATGCAAATCCTATTGCAAAAAACATATTATCAATTGAAAATATTGATGAGAAATTTGATGATGCAATAGTAAGACTTAAAGATAGTATATCCATGGAATATATTAAATCCAAAGGATATCACGGCACAGACTTAGTAGAGAAAAATGGAGAAACTTACAATTTAGACTACGCACCTTTCATGAATAGCAAAAATGAAATTGGGGGCGTAATTCTTGTATTCAAAAATATTACAGAGCAGCATAGAATTGATAAGCTTCAAAAAGAATTCGTAGCTAATGTATCACATGAATTGAAAACACCAATCACAACAATTAAAAGTTATGCAGAAACACTCTTAGATGGTGCCTTGGAAGAAAAGAGTATCGCTGAAGAATTCTTAAATGTTATAAATTCAGAAAGTGATCGTATGTCACGCCTTGTAAGTGATTTGCTACGTCTTTCAAGAATGGATTACGAGCAAACAAAATGGAATAGAGAAACAATCAATTTATGCGACATGGTTGTTTTAGTAGTAAAAAAACTACAAATACAAATTAAAAATAAAAACATCAAGGTGCACCTGGATGTTCCAAGAGAGTTCAATATTAAATTTGACAGAGATGGATTTGAACAAATACTTTTGAACATTGCAGGAAATGCAGTTAAATATACACCTGACAATGGCAATGTATGGGTTGATGCAAAAAGAAATAATGATAATATAGTTATAAGAGTTACAGATGACGGACGGGGCATACCTAAGCAAGACCAAATTAGAATTTTTGAAAGGTTCTATCGTGTAGATAAAGCAAGAGCAAGAGGCTTGGGAGGAACGGGCCTTGGACTTTCAATTGCCAAACAGATAGCAGAAGCTCACAATTGTACAATAGCCGTCAATAGCGAAATAGACGAAGGAACTGAAATGATAATTACGATTCCCCAGTAAAGAGGATATTTATGTTAAAAAATAAAATTAAAAATATAATACTGCTGGTAGTGGTCCTTATTTGTATTTATCTAAGTAGTAATGTATGGCTGCAACTTCCTGAATTTTTCAGCACCAATGTAAATGATAACAGAGACAGAGAAGTAACAACTGAAGTAGACATATGGAAAGTACTGAGACCAGTTAAAAATATAATTAAATACGATAATAATTATACTGTTCTATATTCTGATAACAGAGGATTATGGCAAAAGGCATTAATTATAATAAATAATGCTTTTACTGATTTTGCAAATAGCAATATTACTGAAACTGCTGCATTTCCTGCTGAATACTTGAAATTTGATTTCAACGCAAATATTCCGGTAGAAATATTTACTTCTCATATGGAAAAAGAAAATGAAAATATCAATAATACTGTAAAAAACATTAAAAATGTTATAATTGACCTTAAAAATGATAATTCAATTTATATTTACAATGGTGAAAACACTGTAAAAATCGTAAGCGATAAAATTAGCACCAAGGAATTGACAGACCTTGCTAAGTCATTAAATTTTGATAGCAAGATAAAATATTCTTCAGAGCAAAAGATAGGAGATGAAACAATACAGGTTCCTGTTCCCTTGGAGGAAACAGCACTGAATCCTGTATTTGTACAGTCGGAACTTGACGTATTCGATATAGATAGAATTAACGAAATTGCTAAGAATTATTTTAGAAATGATTACGACTATGTAAGAAAGTCTGTTGAAGTAAGCGGAAATCTAGTTTATGTTTATAGAACAGAAAAAATACTGAAGGTTAATGAAGAAGGTCTTTTGGATTTTTATGATGCATCAATAGAGCCTGAAAATGGTTCAGGTGTTTATAAAAGTTTTGTGTCTGCTGTTAATTTTACAGAAGAATTTCTTGGTTTTCCTGAAAACGGTTATTTAAGCAGTGTAGAAAACATACTCATAGAGGGAAATGAAGGTTATAGATTTACATTTTCTTACAACATATTAGAGAGACCAATTTTATTTAGTAAAGTAAGAGCAAATTCAGCACTTCAAGTTGATGTTATAGGAAACAATATTATTTCATATAAAAGATTTATCAGAAAAATTGATGATGAACAGATGGATAAGATGGCTCAGACACAGGTTCTTCCTGCACTAGAAGTCATAAGCAGAAATATTGATACCCCATCTGATATTTCTTCTAATGAAGAAAATAAGGTTGATGTGGAAAATACAGATGAAGTTATTAGCCAACTTAAACCAATAAAGCCGGAAATGATTAAAGAAATAAACAATATATACCTTGGATATTTTGATTTATCAAGAATTTCAAAAGAACAAGTTTTAAGAGTAGTTTGGGTAGTAGAAACAAACGAAAAAACTTTTATATTCAATGCCATATCAGGACTTTTGATTGAGGAATGGTAGGATTATACAGGAGATAGTGATACCATGGATTGGAATAAAACAAACACAATTTTAATAACAGCATTTATAATTTTGAATGTTTTTCTTTTTGCATCATCCAATCATTTGACCAAGGATGATTACAACCCTAACAATGATAAGGAATTTGTTCAGGGTGTGGCAGAACTCTTAAATCAGAAAAACATAAAGATAAGCGCTGACATTCCGGATAAAGGCTTTATATTGCCTATTTTGGATACTGAATACGATATAATTCAAATTAATTCACAGCTTTTAGAACAGTTCTTAAATGAAAAAATTGATCCTGTGGAAGGTGTATTCACTTATTACAACAATAAGGGAGAAACCTTAGAAATAATAGACGGTAAAAAGCTAAGACTTACTTTGCGTGATAAGGTTAATGATAAATTAAATGAAGAATTGAATATTAAAGAAGAAATAAATAATTTTATAAAAGAGAAAAAGATTGATGCAGATAAATATGTTGAAAATTTAGAACATATATCCGAAAATGAATGTAGCTATGTATATACTCAAAAATACAATGATTATTTTATAGATAATTCATACATGCGTTTTTTTGCAGATAATGAAGGAATTTATAAATTTGAAATGCAAAGGATTGTTTCAGTTACAGAAATACCGGAAATGGTACGAACAGTTCATGCAATAGAAGCATTGCCCCGAATTTTAACATATCCTGAAATTGAAAATAAAGAAATTACAAGAATAGAAATGACATATTATAGTGTGGAAGATGATAATTGGCAAAACATTGAGAGAATAAATTCGGATCCAACGTGGAAAGTTATTTTTAACGATGGAACACAAACTCATCTACCGGGAATTGATTAAAATTGAACTTATTTTGTTGATAAATTGTAAAAAGTATTATATTATTAATAGATTGAATAGATAATTTCCGGAATAAGAAAAAATATACTGTGAGGAAGAATTATGTCTAAATTTGTTATAGAAGGTGGCACAAAACTAAAAGGAAAAGTAAACATAGGTGGATTTAAGAATGCAGCTGTTGCAATTATTCCGGCCACCATACTTTGTCCTGGAAAATGCATTATAGAGAATGTACCAAGAATTCAGGATGTTAATGTATTTTTAGAAATATTGAGAGAATTAGGTGCTCAAGCAGACTATATAGATGATACATCTTTGTATGTTGATGCAACTAATGTAAATGAGTGTTTTTTGGAAAATGGATTATCTAAAAAAATGAGAGCTTCATATTATTTGCTGGGGGCTGGATTAGGAAGATTTAAAAGCTCTTCATGTATGATGCCTGGTGGTTGTGATATAGGAGAAAGACCTATTGATCAGCATATAAAGGGGTTTGAGGCTTTAGGTGCAACTGTTGATATAAGCCCAGATGGAAGAGTATGTGTACAAGCAGATAAATTGATTGGGGCTAAAATTTACCTTGATGTAGTAAGTGTTGGAGCAACCATAAATATTATGTTAGCTGCAGTTTATGCAGAAGGTAAAACCATAATTGAAAATGCTGCTAAGGAGCCACATATTGTCGACACAGCAAACTTTTTAAACTCAATGGGTGCAGATATTAAGGGAGCAGGTACTGATGTAATACGTATAAATGGTGTAAAGGAATTATCGGGTTGTACTTATAAGGTAATACCTGATCAAATAGAAGCAGGAACATACATGATAGCTGCGGCAGCTACAAAGGGTGATATAATTATTGATGATATAATTCCAAAACATATGGAGCCTATAACTGCAAAATTAAAGGAAATGGGAATGGGTATTGAAGAATATGGTGATTCCATGCGTGTTTATTACGAGAATGAATTAGTTCCCGTTAATATTCAAACACTTCCTTATCCTGGATTTCCAACAGATTTACAGCAGCCTATCACAGTACTTTTATCATCCTTGAAGGGTGAAAGTACAGTTGTTGAAGGGGTATCCGAAGACAGATTTAAATATGTGGATGAATTGAAAAAGATGGGAGCCTGCATAGAATTTACTAAGAAACAGGCTAAAATACAAGGTAATAAAAATTTAAGAGGAACAGTAGTACAAGCCACGGATTTAAGAGCTGGAGCCGCTTTAATAATTGCAGGGCTTATTGCTAAGGGATTGACAGAAGTAACCAATATACAGCATATTGACCGAGGATATGAAAATATTGAAAATAAATTTATGAATTTAGGAGCAAAAATTAAAAGAGTTAAGGATGAAGAATAGGAGCTGAAATGACTATTAATAAAGTAGTATTAATTCCTGATTCATTTAAAGGGACACTAACTTCACAAGAAATTTGCACTATTATTTCAAATAAAATCAATAAGCACTTCCCACAATGCCATGTTGTTTCAATACCTGTTGCAGATGGTGGTGAAGGCAGTGTGGATTGTTTCTTAAAAGCTTTAGGTGGCGAAAAAATATATGAAACCGTAAGCTCTCCATATTTTGAAAATATGGAGTCCTTTTATGGTATAATAGAAGATACTGCTGTAATTGAAATGGCTGCTTGTGCAGGGCTTCCCTTAGTTGAGGATAGAAAAGATCCTTCTCTAACAACAACATTTGGAGTTGGACAGCTTATATTGGCAGCAGCGAAAAAAGGATGTAAAAAAATTATTGTAGGACTTGGAGGCTCATGTACCAACGATGGAGGATGCGGAGCAGCCGCAGCCATAGGTGTTAAATTCTATGACAAAAAAGGAAATGAATTCATACCTGTAGGGAAAACGCTTATAGATATTGAAAGAATTGATTTGTCAGAAAGAGCAAAGGTATTAGATAATATTGAGATTACTACCATGTGTGACATTGACAATCCAATGTACGGGCCAACAGGTGCTGCCTATATTTTTGCTCCTCAAAAAGGTGCCAATAATGAAATGGTTTATGAACTTGACAAAGGTTTAGAAAGCCTTTGTAATGTTATATATAAAGAGACAGGAAAAAATTTAAAAGATGTTCCGGGAAGCGGAGCAGCAGGAGCCATGGGTGCCGGTATGATTTCTTTTTTTGATTCAAAACTTCAAATGGGAATTGAAACAGTACTGGATACAGTAAAATTTGATGATATTATTGCAGATGCAGACATGATTTTTACAGGGGAAGGCAAATTTGACACCCAAAGTTTAAGGGGTAAGGTGGTTATAGGAGTCGCTAAACGCGCAAAGACCAAAGACATTCCTGTAACAGTTATAGCTGGCGGTGCAGAAACTAATATTGACCAAGCCTATGATATGGGTGTAACTTCAATATTTACAATCAATAGACTTCCAGAAGATTTTCAGATAAGCAGAAATAAATCTAAGGATAACTTAGAAGCAACTATCGATAATATCCTTAGACTAATAAAAAGTTTAAAGTAATCATCCTTAGGCCTAGCTGAAGGATATCAATTATAAAATATTAGGAGGCATTATGTTTAAAGATTTAAAGTACTTAAAAGTTGAACTTCCAGAGGACATTTTAAAACTAAAGTGGGCAGGATATTTTGATGAAGCAGTAAAGCTTATTGATTTGCGACTTAACAAGCAAATTCCTACAGCTATGAGAAAAAGACTCCAATTGGAAAAGGTAATAATAAAAACTATAAAAGGCAATTATACTTATACTTTTGAACAAGCTCTTAAAAAGATGCAAGATAACTTAGTTAACTTCACTGAAGAGGAGCTAATTGTTTTGCAAAATGAAAGTCAAGCCGACTGGATTTTGGTTGATGGTAAAGTTATGTTTAATGATAGCTTTTATGGCACATTGATAAAAACGAGAGCTGACATAGAAGCAAGACTTATTAATAAACGTAATGACGATGGTGGCATAGATAAAGAATTTTTACACAATAATATTAAAAAAACTAAAGAAAATAAAGAGGCATCATACTTTATTCATTTGAAATCAACAGTTAAAGTAAAAGATGAGGCAGCAAAAGTTGGAGAAATAATTAAAGTTCATCTTCCTCTTCCAGCTCAAAGTCAACAATCAAATATTAAAATTATAAAAACAGTCCCAGAGTCAACTTATATATCACCTGTTGACCATCCTTCAAGGACTGCATATTTTGAAGTAGAACTTTTAAAAGGACAGGAATTTTCAGTTGAATATTCATATGAAAGTCACTTAAAATACAATGATCCTGACCCTTCACAGGTTTCAAAGGAACAACCAAGTTTTGATACAGAGGAATTAGAGCCTCATATAATTTTTACTCCTTATATTAAGGAATTAGCAAAGGAAATTATAGGAGATGAAAAAAACCCATTAATAAGAGCAAGAAAAATATATGATTATATAACACAAAATGTGAAATACTCATATATGAGAGAGTATTCAACAATGACAAATATACCGGAATATGCAGCTCTTAACTTAAAAGGTGACTGTGGCGTTCAAGCTCTTTTATTTATTACCCTTTGCAGATATGTAGGTATTCCGGCAAAATGGCAATCTGGACTTGCAGTTACACCATATAGCATAGGGCCTCATGACTGGGCACAGTTTTATGTAGCACCATTTGGATGGCTTTTTGCTGATCCATCCTTTGGGGGCGGAGAATTAAGAAGCAATAACTTGGATAAATGGAATTTCTATTTTGGAAACTTAGATCCATTCAGAATGGTTGCCAACTCAGAATTTCAGCATGAATTTGAGCCGCCTAAAAAACATTGGCGTCACGATCCATATGACAATCAGGTTGGAGAAATGGAATATGAGGACAGAGAATTATTGAGAAGAGAATTTACGGTAAAATGGGAACTAATAGATATGCACGAAATATAACTCAAAAAGGAGAATATCATGATAGAGATAAAAGACAATATATTGTACTTTGACGGATGTAACACTGTTGAATTAGCCAAACAATACGGAACACCCCTTTATGTTATGAGTGAAACAACAATTGTAGAAAAATGTACTGAAATAAGGGAAACATTTCTGAATAGATACGAAAGAACAAGAGCAGCATATGCTTCCAAAGCGTTTTTAACACTTTCTATGTGTAAAATCATTGAAAGAGAAGGATTATGCATGGATGTTGTTTCAGGTGGAGAATTATATACCGCAATGAAAGCAAACTTTCCTGCTGAAAAAATTGAGTTTAACGGCAATAATAAATCAGTTGAAGAATTGGAGTTAGCAATTGATTGCAATATTGGCAGAATAATAGTAGACGGCTTAGATGAATTAAGTCTAATTGAAGAAATATGTAAAGAAAAAGGAAAGAAAGCAAATATACTCTATAGAATTACTCCGGGAGTTAAAAGTGATTCCCACGATTATATTGTAACAGGAAAAAAAGATTCTAAGTTTGGAATTCCATTAGATGATGAAGTGGTATTTCCTGCAGTAGAACAAGCGATAAATTCACCTTATGTAAATTTCATGGGATTTCATTTTCATGTAGGCTCTCAGCTTCACAACAACGAATCCCATTTAAAAGCATTGGATACTGCACTCAAATTAATTAAAGATACAATTGAAAAATATAAATTCGTTACACCTGAATTGAACATAGGTGGTGGGTTTGGAATAAAATACACAGAAGAAGATAATAAAAAACCATATGCGTATTTCCTTGACCCGATGATGGAAAAAATTGAGGAATTCTCTAAGGAGTTAAATATTGCAAGACCTGAAATAGTTATAGAGCCTGGAAGAAGTATAGTTGGGGAAGCTGGAATTACGCTTTATACTGTAGGCACTATAAAGGATATAAAAGGAATAAGAAAATATGTGTCAGTTGATGGCGGAATGACAGACAATATAAGACCTGCATTATATCAAGCTAAATATGATGGCGTAGCTGCTAACAAAGCAGGAGAGCGAAAGTCAGATGTGGTAACCATAAGCGGAAAATGCTGTGAGTCAGGTGATATTCTAATAAAGGATGCTCATGTTGCAGAGCTTGAAAGAGGAGATATTTTTGCAATATTCTCTACGGGAGCATACAATTATTCAATGGCAAGTAACTACAATAAAAACCCAATTCCTGCGGTTGTCTTAGTAAAGGATGGGAAATCAGAAGTAATTGTTAAAAGACAGAGTTATGACCATATGATAGAAAATGAAATCATACCCCAATCTTTGATGTAAGAAATGAAGTTGTGCCTAATAAGAGATACAAAATAGTCAACTAACTAAATACAACCATAAAATCACAAAAACTGTCCTAATAATTTAGGG
>DATESJ010000177.1:0-5946 GCA_035270885.1 Sedimentibacter sp.
AAGAGATAAAAAATATAATGTTAAAATTGGAAGAGTTGCAGAAATGCGGCTCTTTTATTTTGCTTAAATAATTTTAAAAATCTTGTAGGGAAAATATTCTTTCAAACGTTATATAAGTAAGAGCAAAAAAGGCTCTATAAATTTCACTTGCATAAAATAATATTATCCTTAACATATATAGTGTATAATAAAAAACAACTATAAAGACATATTAAAACAAATATACTTGGAGATGAAAGGTGGGATAATATTGCTTACTGTTTATTTATCCATGCTAGATACGGAGCAGGAACGAAAAAAGATGACTGATTTATATGAGGAGCATAAATATGCCCTGCTCCATTATGCTATGAAGATTATAAGAAATCAAGATATGGCTGAAGATGCAGTACATAATGCTTTCATATCTATCATACAGAAAAAAGAAAAATATTTATATTTAGACTGTAGGGATTTCCGTCGCTCGGCCGTTATTATAGTAAGGAACAAATGTATTGATATATTAAGGAAGCAAAAACCTTTTACCAATAAATCAATAGAGGAATTAGAAATATATCTTAAATCAGATGAGCTACCCATTGATGAGCAGGTTTTTATTTTATCAGAATATGAACTTATTCGAAAGTATATGGATTCAATAGATGAAATAAGTAAGCAGGTATTGCTTATGAAGTATATCCAAAGCATGTCATATAAAGAAATTGGAGGAGAACTTGGAATAACTCCAAAACATGTTGATACACGAATTATGAGAGCCAAGGAAAAAGTCCGTAAGCTCATGGAAAAGGAGGTAAAGAGTATTGAATAAGAATCAAGTAAATGATGTAGTTTTTGAAGCATTATTTCGTCAAGCAGTCATTGATGATTTTAACGACGAGATCAATTCCATTCCATCAAATGAACAAATGACCAAGTTATATTCATTTTCTCCAGAATTTGAGATTAAGATGAAAAGACTCTTTATAAAAGATAGCAGAAAAGATTTAGCTAAGACTATCCTACTTTATAGTAAGAGGGTAGCATCAATTCTTATTATTGTATTAGGCTTGTTGTTTAGCACACTGCTTTTCAATACTGAAGTTCGTGCAGCGGTTGGAAAGGTCCTTGTTGAATGGTATGAAAAGTTTACTTCATTTACATTTGAGGATAACAAGGTAATTGGTGAGAAGAAGGAGTGGACTTTGGGATATTTGCCTGAAGGATATGTACAAGAAAATTATGAAGTTCTAGGTCGTATTACAAGTACAGAGTTTACAAATAATCAGGGTGAAAAAATTAGATTTTCTTATGTCCCAGAAGGGAGTGTTACAAATATATCTGTTGATAATGAAAATCATGAAATAGGTAGTTGTGTAATATTAGGTAATGAGGCATTCTCCATAATTGCCTTAGATGATAAATTTGATAATGGAGTTATATGGAATATGGATGGTCATACCTTCGATCTGTGGGGAAAGATACCAATGGATGAATTGAAGAAAGTAGCGGAATCCATTTTGGAAAATAAATAATTTTAAAAATCTTGTAGGGAAAATATTCTTTCAAACATTATATAAGTAAGAGCAGAAAAAGCTCTCTAAAATGAAAGGATGAAGAGTATTATAAATTTACAAGGTGATGTCATGAAAAAGCTTATATTAGGTGGGTGATTTAAAATGTGCTATAAAAAACCAAGGTTTTGGGTGGTGATTGCTTCGGTCATTATCTTAATAGGTGCCGGTATCACACTGCTATCAAAACTTGCTGATAGTAAACAGGATTTATCAATGCTCAATATTAAAAATCTTGCAACAATATCATATCAAAGGAATGAACTATTAGTTTCCTGTGCACCAGGGAAGAATGAAGAATGAATGAACAGTGGAGATGTTACACGATAGGTCCAAACGACTATAAAACAATACTTTCAATTGTCGAAGCTGAATCCAGTTCTTAAAGTATGCCAGATGTCTCTACAGAGGAAGTGGTTGGAAACAGAATATAAAAGTGCCATGATCATCCCCCTTATTACTACTATGATATTATAAGGGATAATTCCTTAAGTGACTTAGAAGAAAAGTTAATATATATATAGGGAGCGATTCTATGAGAAAAACCTTTAGTTTAACCTGTATTATTGCTATTATCATATTTGTAACAGGTTGTAACCCAAAAAAATCAACAAGAGAAATTTCAAATACTTTAGGTGTAGACTTATCAAGTGGAATAATTTCACAGAGTGTAGATTCTCATGGTGATGGTAATACATATTTAGAAATGACATTTTCTGATACAGAAGGAGAATCTATCATTGAGACAATTAAAATGAATGAGGACTGGAACACATTACCACTAACAGATAATTTAAATATCGCTTTATATGGCAAGGAAACCCCAACAGGAAGTTATGGTCCATATGTTACATCTGATGATGGAAAACCTATATTTCCCATTGTAGAGAATGGTTATTATTTTTTCATCGATAGGCATAGTAAGAGCGTAGATATGAAAGACGATACAGAATTACATAATCGTCATTCATAAATGCTAAGCAAAGAATACTTTACTAAGGGAGGAAAAATGAAAAAAGCTATTAAAATCATTTTAGGGATAAGTTTTATATTTTACATATTTATATTAATAGTTATATTATTTATGAAACCAAGGGGATATGTTTATGACAAGTCATTTATAGAATATATTAGGCATTCTATAAATATAATTCCATTTAAAACAATAGGTACATATGTCAAAGCAATATTTAACGGAAATATGAATATGGATATCCCTATAAAAAACCTTGGCGGTAACCTTGTTTTATTTTTACCAATGGGAATTTATTTGCCATTTTTAGTAAAAAGGGTGAATTCATTAAAATTATATTCTTTTTTCATGGTTAGTCTTCTGTTTGGTGTTGAAGCAGTACAATTAATCACAAGAAGAGGAATTTTTGATATAGACGATTTTATTCTTAATATGTTAGGAGCTTTAATTGGATTTGCAATTTGGAAAACAAAATTTGTTCAGAAGTTACTAAATCAGGAGGAGTTGGAGAGATGATATTTAAAAAATTAAGTTTAGTTATATCCCTTGTGTTTTTATCAATTGTATTAGTTAGTTGTCAACAAGCTAGTGATGGAGGAAATCAAAATAATAGTATTCCAAAACAAAACGAAGAAACAAAAGATAAAATTACATCTGTTGAAGAAGAGAAAAAAATAGCTGAGCTTACTGAAGTTTGGGCAAATGCACTTAAAACAAGGGATGGAAAACCTCGATATGAAATGATGTCTGAAAAGGCAAAAGAAAAATTTGAACAAGAACAGATAAATAGAAGTGGTGAAGATTGGAACTTCAATATAGGTTGGTCAAGTCCCTGGGTTGTCAGCTTTGATATTGAAATTGAAGGCATGACTGCAAATATCGTATATGCGATGAAGACAAGCGAGCCAGCTGACTATTATATGAGGGAAACTCTTACATTTGTTATGGAAAATGGCAAACTTGTAGTCGATGATTACCAAACCATAGATGGTTTGTATATCGGTCACATAAGCATAGAGAAGGATACACTTTATTTAGATGAGGTTGAATGGATAACTGTTGAGAATCAAGACAGAATAAAAGAATTAGAGTTATCTCAATCTGACATGCCAAATGGTTATTATATATATAATCCAAGTACAGAAAAAATTTCATTTAAAATAGGTGATAACACTGAATATAATTTTGTTGCATACGAATCCTTTTCATTTATTAAAGAAGGAGAAGATAGAAATTACACCACAACAAAAAAAGAAGAATTTATAGAATTTCTAAACTACGTGAAGTCTGATAGAGTTGTATTCTGGGTTGAAGTAATAGATGGTTTTGTAGTAAATATTACTGAACAATTTATAAATTGATAAATAAAATCAATCAGTAAATAATTATAGTAAATAAATTCAAGCTAATTTTTCCTTGATATATAAACAGTAGTATGCTAGGATCAAATAGATGAAGAAAAACAATAGTTTATAGATATTTACGCACGATTTACACACATCCCAAATAGAAATTTCTAAATAAATCAATATATAGTAGTTAGGATGGATTTGTAGCACTATATTTAGTGTGTTTTGTACGATGTAACTCCGTACATCAGTTACGTAAGAGATAAAGTTTATAATATTAAAAATCAAGGAGTCACAGAAATGTGGCTCTTTTATTTTGCATAAAATATGCGATTAAATATATGTATAATATCAGGGATGTAATATCAGTCACCAAATTACAAGGATGTTTTTTGATATTAAGGTTATTAGTTTAAACTTACATATAAAGCAGTCGATATAAATGACGGATATTAAAAAGCGTATTAGCGGTGTAAAGATTACTACAAGAATACATGTAAATAATTATGTAAAAATTCAATTTGAAGTTATTTTTGTTAAACTAAATATAAGCACTTGGAGAAATTTACAATTCATGTTATGATAAAAAAAATAGCATTAGTTCGTATAAAAAATATTTTAGGAAGGATGATATTATGTCAATAATACCATTTGTTTGTTTGGGAATTGGGATAACGTTTGGATTAATTGTTAAAAAAGAAAAATTTTTTGTATATTCCGATAATATATCTACATATGCTTTAGTATTACTAATGTTGGTTATTGGTTTAGGAATCGGGCTTGATAAATCGATAGTAGACAATATTATAAGAATAGGTTTAAATTGTGCAGTTATTGCAATAGCTGCCATTGTCTTTAGTGTGCTTTTAACATTTATCGTTGAGAAGACAGTAATTCATTTGGATAAAATTGATTATGATTTAATAGAAGAAAATATACAATTAGATGTTAATGATAAAGATTGTGAATTATTTAAAGGTGAAGAATATAAAAAGGGAAGTAATCTTGTATGGATAATGCCTGTCAGTATAATTATAGGACTTATAGCAGGTGTACTTCTAAGGTCTATAATAACCCCTTCGGTTACAGATTTCTTTTTTACTATAGCATTAATAGTTTTGTATATTTGTGTAGGTATTTCTCAGGGAGCAAACAAGGAAGTATTTATTTATTTAAAACTTATTGGATTTAAAATTATTTTGATACCCGCTGCAATCATGTTTGGAAGTTTAATTGGAGGTATAGTGTCAGGGGCTATACTAAGATTGCCCTTACATATTTCGACAACAGCAGCAGCTGGTATGAGCTTTTATAGCATAACTGGTGCCTACATGACACAACAGTACGGCATAGAAATAGGTACTTATGGTTTTATAGTAAATATAATGCGTGAATTCCTTACTGTTCTTACAATGCCCTTGTTAATTAAAATAAGCCCGGGCGCGTTGATTGCTGGAGGTGCAGCAGGGGATATGGATACTATGCTTGCACCGATAACAAAATTTGTAGGTATAAGATTAAGTTTGGTTACATTATTGACGGGAATGATTCTTACTTTTGTAGTTCCGATACTTTTACCTATTGTTTCTATATTTTTTGAATAATAAGAAAGATGTAACTTCTATGAATTAATATTGCGTTGCATATGTATAATTATACTGTTTTTTCAAGAGGAGTGAAGAGTATGAAAACTATTTCAAAAGAGATATTAACCTAGGTACTGTTTAGTTGTTTTAATCTTGTATGGAAAAACGCAAACACTTGACATTTCAGTCTAAAATTTTTATGACAGGTAAGCCTCTATAATAAATTAATTTTCTTGAATAACATTTCAAACATGATATAATAAAGAAAAAAGGGGAAAGACAATGCCAGAAATATCTCTGTTTTATGGAATAAGAATAACGATGTATTACTCAGACCATAATCCTCCAATATAATTCAAGAGGTGATATATATGAGATATTATTTAATAGGGGAATTTGCAAAATTAATAGGAAAAGATCCTCAAACATTAAGGGAATGGGACAAAAAGGATGTATTGAAGCCCCATCATGTTACTCCGACAAGGTAT
>DATESJ010000178.1:0-2968 GCA_035270885.1 Sedimentibacter sp.
TAAATACATAAGTCTAAAAAGGTATCTTAAACATAAAAATATTGTAAAATTATAGTAAGATTATTATCAAAAAATTAGAAAACTCATTAATAAAAGTAATAAATTATTTGATTTAGCATACGTTTTCACTTATGTTATTTCCATAGATTGACAGCGTATCAACATAAATATATAATGAATAAAATATAAAAAGACATAAGGAGGTTATTATTTTGAATAAGGTACTGGATGTGAAAGCAAACGAAAAGCATTTTATTGAACTTAAAGAGTATATCGATTCAATAAAAGGAGTTCAAGGTTCCTTAATGCAAACGTTACACCAGGCACAAGATATTTTTGGTTATTTGCCTATAGAGGTACAAAAGTTTATTTCTTCCGAATTAGACGTTCCATTGGCAGAAATATATGGTGTAACTACATTTTACACACAATTTGCCATTGAACCAAAAGGAAAACACAAAATTGGTGTATGTCTTGGTACAGCATGTTATGTAAAAGGTTCTCAGTTAATCATGGATAAAGTAGTAAAGGAACTGAATATAAAAGTCGGACAAACTACACCAGATAACTTATTTACGCTTGAGGCAACTAGATGCTTAGGTTGTTGCGGTCTTGCACCTGTTATGATGATTGACCAGGATGTCTATGGAAAATTAGAGCCAAAAAAAATAGCGGATATATTGGCGAAATACAAGGATTAGGGGGATAATATGAAATCTTTGGATGAATTAAAAAAGCTAAGAGATGAATCAATAAAAAATGTAGAAATGAGAAATACAGATAAGGATGTCCGTGTAGTTGTGGGGATGGCCACATGTGGAATATCTGCAGGAGCAAGACCTGTGCTATCTACATTTGTTGAAGAGATAGCAAAAAGAAATTTGAACAATGTTTCAGTTGTGCAGACCGGCTGCATAGGAATGTGTACATTAGAGCCAATTGTAGAAATATATACCCCAGATAAGGAAAAAGTAACATACATACATGTTGACTCTGAAAAAGCTAAAAGAATAGTATCTGAACATTTGGTTAACAAGAGAGTTGTATTAGAGTACTCAATCGGCTCAGAAAAGTAACTATAGAAAGCGAGGATGGTTATGAAGATTTTCAGATCTCATGTGTTGGTTTGCGGTGGAACAGGCTGCTCTTCATCGAAATCTGCCCTTATTAAGGAAAGGTTTATAGAGAAAATAAAAGAAGTAAAATTAGAAGACGAAGTTCAAGTTGTTGCTACTGGTTGCTTTGGCCTTTGTGAAGAAGGACCTGTTGTAATAGTTTATCCTGAAGGATCTTTTTATGCTAGAATGACTATTGAAAGAGTTGACGAAATAGTTGAAGAACACTTATTAAAAGGTAGAATTGTAAGGAAGTATTTATTCGACGAAAGTGCAAAGGATGAAAAAATAAAAGCTTTAGGCGAAGTTGATTTCTATAAAAAACAAAAAAGGGTTGCACTACGTAACTGTGGATTAATAAATCCGGAAAATATAAATGAATATATTGCAAGGGACGGTTATTTTGCTCTTGGAAAGGTTCTTACCGAAATGACACCTGATGAAGTTATTAAAGTTGTTAAAGATTCAGGGTTAAAGGGAAGAGGAGGAGCCGGTTTTTCCACAGGAATGAAGTGGAGTTTTGCAGCACCTAACAAAGCAGACCAAAAATATGTAATATGCAATGCAGATGAGGGAGACCCGGGAGCTTTTATGGATAGAAGTGTTTTGGAAGGTGACCCTCATGCAGTATTGGAAGCTATGGCGATAGCCGGTTATGCAATTGGAGCTACAAAAGGATTTATATATGTAAGAGCTGAATATCCTATTGCAGTACATAGATTGAAAATTGCAATAGAACAGGCTAAAGAAATAGGCCTTTTAGGTAAAAATATATTCAATACAGGTTTTGACTTTGATGTAGAAATAAGGTTGGGAGCAGGTGCATTTGTTTGCGGGGAAGAAACAGCCTTAATGCAATCAATAGAAGGCAAAAGAGGAATGTCACGGAATAAACCGCCATTTCCTGCTAATAAGGGATTATGGGGTAAGCCTACAATTATAAATAATGTTGAAACACTGGCAAATATTCCACAAATAATAATTAATGGACCTGAATGGTTTAAAAGCTTTGGCACGGTAAAATCACCAGGAACAAAGGTATTTGCATTAGGCGGAAAGATAAATAATACCGGACTTGTTGAAGTTCCTATGGGTACAGCCCTTAGAGAAGTTATTTATGACATAGGTGGAGGATGTCCAAACGGCAAGGAATTCAAAGCAGTTCAGACAGGAGGACCATCCGGGGGATGTTTGACCAAGGAACATTTAGATACACCAATTGATTATGAAAATCTTACTGCTGTAGGTTCCATGATGGGCTCAGGTGGTATGATTGTAATGGATGAAGATAACTGTATGGTTGATATTGCAAGATTTTTCCTTGACTTTACTGTTGATGAATCCTGTGGTAAATGTACTCCTTGTAGGGAAGGTACAAAAAGGATGCTGGAAATCTTAGATAGAATCGCTGAAGGAAAAGGAACTATGGAGGATCTTGATAAATTAGAGAAACTTGCAGTAAATATCAAGGAAACTTCACTTTGTGGCTTAGGTCAAACAGCACCAAATCCAGTTCTATCAACACTGAGATATTTTAGGGATGAATATGAAGCACATGTAATTGAAAAGAGATGCCCGGCAGGTGTTTGCCAGTCGCTGCTGAAATATATCATAACAATGGATTGTAAGGGATGTACTAAATGTGCAAGAATATGTCCTGTAGGAGCTATTGAAGGTAAGGTTAGAGAAATTCATATAATTAACCAAGATAAATGTATTAAATGCGGCGCTTGTATGGAAGCTTGTACTTTCCATGCAATCATTAAGAAGTAAGAAAGGCTGGTGCTAAATTTGGATAAAGTAAATTTAACTATAAACGGAATAAATGTAAGTGTTCCAAAGGATTACACGGT
>DATESJ010000179.1:0-2012 GCA_035270885.1 Sedimentibacter sp.
TTTGATCTCCTTTCATTAATAAGTCGGTCAATAACAGTCCTTGACACTTTCAGCTCTTTAGCAATCGCTGTTTTCGACATTTCGTGATTATCCCACAGCTGATAATATCGGTCAAAATCAGGTATTTCAATACGTTTACGACCTTCATATACACCTTTTTTCTTAGCTGCTGCAATGCCTTCCTTCTGCCTTTCTAATAGGTTTGCACGTTCAAATTCATTGATAGCTGCTATCATCTGGAGCATAAGCTTTCCTGTGGGTGTACTTGTATCAATGTTTTCTTTCAAAGAAACAAGATGTACACCTTTCCCTTGCAGTTGCTTCACAATACTTAGTAAATCCATAGTAGACCTTGCCAAACGGCTGAAATCATGCACATATACCGTATCATTTTCACGGACATAACGCAACATCTCTTGTAGAAGTGGTCGGTGCGTATCTTTTGCCGATACCTTTTCCGAAAAGTATCTATCAATTTTATATTTACTCATTGCATCCAGTTGCCGTTCTTCGTTCTGCTCCACCGTTGACACTCTGATGTACGCTACTTTAGCCATACACATCTCTCCTTAATGTTTTTTAGGGTATACCCTATTGTTATCTTTACTCTACTGTCTTATCATAGACTTTTAGACTTGTTTTACGTTCAAAACGCAAAATGTCTTGTAACTTATAACCCTATTTTACTATAATGAAAAATAAATGTCAATATTAAGATTTTTATAAGATTAGTTTAGAAAAATAAAAAAACCGACTTTTAAAAGTCGGTTTTTTTATTTATTAACAAATTCAATTTTTAAATTCATTCCAAGACCATCGGCAAGACGTTTTAATGTCTTTAATGATGGATTAGCACTACCTTTTTCTATCTTGCTTATATCGCCTTGTGCTATTCCTGTTACTTTTGATAAATCTGATTGAGTAATCTTACGTTGTTCACGTGCTTCAAGTAGCATTGTTATAAGCTGATATTCCACTTCAAGTGAATCATATTCTTTCTTAAATTCAGTGTCCTTAAGTTGTTCACTAATAAAATCATCCAACTTAATACCAAAATTCTCTCCCATTACTTTCACTTCTCTCTTTCCTCCTGTCAATCGTTTATTTCATATAATCTATCTGTTCATAAATTCCCTCCTGTACTGTTTTGCTTTTTCTATTTCGTTATCTGGCGTTTTCTGAGTTTTTTTTACGAATCCATTTGTAAGAATTATTTTTTTATCTACAACAAAAAAATAAAGCACCCTTGAAATGTTATTTCCTACTTGTGTCCTAATTTCAAATATCCCATCACCAAGATGTTTAGAATATGGCTCTCTCAGTTTATTCCCTAATTGTTGAAGCAATCCTAGATTTCTTAATACTTTTGCCCTCATTTTATGGTCCTGAGATAATAAAAATTGTTCCACTGGACTTGTTCCATCCGATAATTGAAAAAATTCAACGTCAAAATTATTTTGAACGACCACTAGCTCACCTCGTTGCTAAAAAAATATATAGGATTTATCCTATAATCATTATATAGGATAAATCCTATAATGTCAATAGTTAATAAAAAAGTTGTCGGCTCTTAGAGAGTGCAGAGGGAACTATCTAATAATAAACGTTTGTATATTTATAAAGAATCCTCTTTATAAATTATTAAAACAGAAAAAGGTCAGCCTTATAAAAGGACTACTCACACCGTATACCTCATAAAAGCTTAGTTGTTTTTCTAATATTGAAAATCAAAATTGCCTTGAATAGCAGCAATAGAATTAATCTTCCTTGAAACACTCATAAATTCAGCTATATTCATGCCTTTTCCCCTAGATACTTATTTAAAGTACCCTTTATGCCATACTCTGCACACGTTTCATTATAAAGTTCAAGGATTTCCTTTTTTCCATCAACATATTGATTATAGAAATCAATTTGTTCTTGAGTAGGCTTTGGACAACCGACCGTTGCCATTGCAAGCATTTCTTTCATTATTTCTGCACGTTCTTCTTTTGTGGTTTCGGATATTAAAA
>DATESJ010000180.1:0-3141 GCA_035270885.1 Sedimentibacter sp.
TCACCAGGTCCTCTTGTTCCTATTCCTCCGCCTAATCTTGACAAATTCTTATTTATACCTATAAGTCTCGGGAGACTGTATTTTAACTGAGCTAATTCTACCTGAAGCTGTCCTTCTTTTGCAAGAGCTCTATTTGCAAATATATCAAGTATAAGGTTGGTCCTGTCTATTACCTTTGCTTCAACAATTTCTTCTATATTTCTAATTTGGGAACCACTTAATTCATCATTGAATACTACTGTATCTATTTCTAATTCTTTCACATAATTTGCTATTTCATCAAGTTTGCCTTGACCTATATAAAATCTGTTGTCAAAACTTATTCTATTTTGAACAACACTTGATATCACTTCTCCACCTGCAGCTTCAACCAATTGCTCCAATTCTTCCATATCGTTTTCTTCTGCACGGTCACTTGACAGCTGCACAGCTACCAACAAGCACTTTTCTTTCTCCATTTTACCTCCGTGTAACATTTTCTAATATATTACCCACTAATATAAACAATATAACACTAGGGGTGTTTTTTTGCAATTACTATAAATATTACTCTATGATTTAAATATTGATTTCATGCCTTTTCTATTATATAATATGTAAGATAATAAAATCTTTGAAAATATTAGTTTTAATGTGGTATACTAACTAATGCATCAAAGCGGAGGTAAATATGTCAAAAGAAAAAAAGAATACCGAAATAAATGAGAATGTAGATTCAAAAAATAAAACTTATAAAAAAAAGAGTAGAGCAAAAAAGAAAAGAAAAGTCGTTTTTAGAGTTAGCCTACTTTTAATTCTTGTAGCAATAATTATTGTAGGTGGAGCCGTATTTGGAATGGTTATGGGAATAATCAAAAATGCTCCTGAAATAGATCCTACAAACGCCACTGGAAACCTCTCTGAAAGTTCAGTAATAGTTGATGAAAGCGGAAATATTATTGAACAAATACATGATCCCAATGAAAACAGAGAACTTGTTAAGCTAAATGATATTCCGAAAAATTTACAGAATGCATTTATAGCCATAGAAGATCAGCGTTTTGAAGACCATTTTGGCATAGATATAAGACGTATTGGAGGGGCACTTTTACATAATTTTAAAGTTGGGGATTCAACAGCACAAGGTGCAAGCACCATAACACAGCAGCTTGTTAAAAATTTATATTTAACCGATGAAAGATCTTGGGAAAGAAAAATAAAAGAAGCATATCTTTCTATACAGGTTGAAAGAGTACTATCAAAAAATCAAATACTTGAAAACTATTTAAATACCATTCCATTAGGCCAAAGTGCCTATGGAGTTCAAACAGCTGCTTACACTTATTTTTCTAAGGATGTTAGCGAGTTAACCCTTGCGGAATCTGCTTTATTAGCAGGAGCAGCAAAGGGCCCATCATATGCTTTATATAACAGATACAATTTAGAAGATATAAACGATATTCCTCAGGAAGATATTTTGGGTTATGTGTATATTGGTTCCGTTCAGTATGCCTGCGTATACAATGAAACAGCTATAAACCGTCAGCAAGCAGTACTTAATAAAATGTTAGAGCTTGAGTTTATAACTCAAGAAGAATATGACAGTGCAAAAGCCGTAGATATGCATATTTCTTTAAATCCGGGACAGACGAAAATCGAAGGTATTTCTTCTACACCAATGGATTACGTAAAAGAGAAAGTTATTGAAGATTTAATGGAAACACAAGGTATCTCATACGACGAAGCTGAAGCTCGTCTTTACAGAGGTGGCTTAACAATTACTTCAACAATTGATGTTAATATTCAAAAGTCATTAGAACAATCCTATGACGATTTTTCTCTATTATATTTAGGAGCTGAGCCTACAGGTGATAAGCCTATTGCACAGGACTGGAGATATTTTAAATGGTCAGGTGGTCAAGGAACAGGAATGCTTGATTCAGGATTAAATATTTTAAATGAAAGCGGCCATCTTATATTTTTCGCCAAAGATAATATAATGGATGCAGAAAATTCTATTTACCTTAACTCTGATGAGTATAGCATTGATGAAAGCGGAAACTTAGTAATAAATTCAAAGAAATTTGATATTTATTCTTCAACTATTGATATTGTTGATGCATATTCAATTGATGATAATATGAACTTTGTTTCTCACACTATAGGAGCATTAAATGTAGGAAACAATTATGAAGTTCTTGAAAAAACCGGAACAAAAGGTACTATAAAAATAGCTAAAAGCTATTTGGATAAAAACCCGGAAATGTTTAATATAGGAAGTGACGGTATTTTAAGAATACCAGAAGGTTATTTCTTCTACCAGGATAAAGGTATTGTACAGCCACAATCTGCAACTGTAATATTAGATTACAGAACAGGAAAAATAAAAGCTATGATTGGTGGAAGACAAATCGAAGGAAGTAAAACATTCAATCGTGCTACGGATTCTGCAAGACAACCAGGTTCTACAATCAAACCGTTGTCTGTATATTTGCCAGCTCTTGATTTAGGATATTCAGCTGCTTATCCAATCGATGACCTTCCAAAATATAATAATAACGGCGATAGATGGCCAAAAAACTGGTTTGAGCACAGAAGTATTAAATATTGGGGTATAACAACCCTACGTAAATCTATTGAACAATCAATAAATACAAATGCAGTTACAATGCTTGAAACAATAGGACTTGATGCAGCAATAAGTTCATTGACAAAATTAGGCTTAATAGATCAAAACAATCCTGCAAATGATTATTTCGTATCTCCACAGGAAAATGCAGCATATAACGATGTGAATTTAGCATCCCTTGCCTTAGGAGGACTTACAAAAGGATTTTCTACCTTAGGAATGACTGCTGCATATGGTGCAATTGCCAATGATGGAGTATATATAGAGCCTGTTGTTTATACCAAGGTAGTTAATTCTAAGGACGAAATAATTTTAGATAACACTCCGGAAACACATGTTGTAGTAAGCCCGGAAGTTGCATCATTAATGAAAGATATTTTAAGAACAACCGTAAACCCTGGTCTTTCCTACAGAGCAAAGCTACCTGGAGAATTAGGAATTGAAGTTGCAGGAAAAACAGGTACGACACAAGCAAACGGAGACTTCTGGTATGTTGGTTTTTCACCATATTATGTAGGAGGAATTTGGGTAGG
>DATESJ010000181.1:0-5390 GCA_035270885.1 Sedimentibacter sp.
TGAATTGTCTGGTGAAGAAATTACGGGAGAACACCAGATTCTTAAGCTGATTGGAGATTTGTCAAAAACAAGAAAGAGCTACAGCCGTGTAGAGGCAGCCATCAATGATGCAAAAACAAAAGGTTATGGATATGTAACACCTACAGTAGCTGACATGATAATTGAATCTCCTGAAGTTTTCAAGGAAGGAAGCAGGTATGGAGTAAAAATAAAGTCACATGCACCATCGTTACATATATTTAGTGCGGGTGTTAATACGGAGGTATCTCCTATTATAGGTAGCAAAGCTCAAAGTGAAGATTTGATGGTATATCTGACTGATCAAATGAAGGATAATCCTCAGAGTATCTGGCAAGCAGAAATGTTTGGTAAACCTCTTTCAAGTCTTGCAGAAGACCAACTTAATGCAAAACTTACAGCAATGCCTGACAATGCCCAGAAGAAGCTGAAAAAGACCATAGAAAAAATAGTAAATGACGGCCAAGGAAGTATAATTTTCTTAATAATTTAGCAAACAATTAAAAACAGATTTTCTGTTTCGCTTAACTGCGAAATATGAAAATCTTATTTTTTTGTTATAAAATATAAAATTACGTCATATATATGTATTTTATTTAATATTTATTGCAATTTTTATTGAAAAACAGGTAATATAACTTGCACTGTTTATGAAAATTATGTTATAATGAGTACAAATTTTCAAGAAGTTTAATAAATTACATATGGGAAATCTGGAGCTAAAAATGGCAAGGAAAAATTTTGGGTTAAAAAACTTCTTTCTTTCTTTTGCAATTGTTGTTATAGCCATTTATGTATTTCAGAATTTTAAAAGTTCTGCAGATTTCATGGTAGCAGAAAACGGAATTTTAGAGGATGTTATTAAGGCTGAAGGAATTATTGTAAAAGATGAAAAAGTTTATAATGCAACCCTTGATGGAAGCGTTATATATTATTATGAAGAAGGAACAAAAATGAAACAAGGTCAACTTGTTGCAGATATAAATACAAATGCGGATGCAGAGTCAGTAAATGGACAAATTGCAGAAATTCAGGCTGCTATTAATAATCTTGAAAATAGCGGTGAACAATCTGAATTAAAAGTAAACTTCACGGCTTATCAAAATGAAATTCAAGAAAGTATATTGAATAATGATTTACAGAATATGTATAATATAGTTGGACAAGTGAATAATAAGGGTGTATTTTATAATGATACTTATGCAGATTATTCGGTAAGCCAGCTTAAAGAAATGAAAAATAACATTATGAACAGTGTTTCAACAAATAAAGTACCATATTATTCGGACAGAGCAGGAATTATTTCATATAAAACCGATGGCTTAGAAGATGTATACAAATTTGAAAATGTAATGGATATGACACCAAGTAGCACTGTAAAAAAAGATTATTCACTTAAGGATAAAAATAATAATGTTCAAAAAGATGAAAGTTTCTACAAAATAATCAGTAATTTTGAGTATTATATAGCTGTAACCGTAAACAATGAAAAAGCAAAGCTGTTTGAAGAAAATAAATACATAAAGGTTAGAATACTTTCAGATGGTGAAGAGCACATAGTCTGGGGTTTTATAGAAAAAATTAACTACGGCAGTGAAGAATCAGTATTAATATTGTACTTTGATGATTATTTTTATAAAGTATATGACAAAAGATATGTTAATATAGAGCTTATTACTGCAGTATATGAAGGATTAAAAGTAAGAAATGAAGCACTGATTGAAGTAGACGGAATAAAAGGTGTTTATGTTCAGGATGCTAGCAATATTATAAAATTTTTCCCTGTCGAAATATTAGGTAGTGATGAAGAATATTCAATAATATCTTTAGGTTCTTATATAGGTACAAATGAAAGAAATATAATAACTATAAATGATAAAAGATATCCTACAATAAAAACATTTGATAAGGTAATATTACAGCCGGACATGGTATACGAAGGTCAAATAGCTGATTAGGAGGCAATGACAAAAGTGAGTATTATAGAAAATATTGACGATATATTAAAAAAAATAGATGATACCTGCAAAAAAACAGGCAGGAACTCGAAAGATATAACAGTGATAGCAGTTTCAAAAACTGTTGATTCAAAAAGAGCTAAAGAAGCAGTTGAAGCAGGAGTTGAAAACTTAGGAGAAAACAGAGTTCAGGAACTGGTTAAGAAATACGATGAACTTGCTGATACTGATATTAAGTGGCATATGATAGGCCATTTGCAGAAAAACAAAGTAAAATACATAATAGACAAGACTGTACTTATTCATTCAGTGGAAAGTATAGAGCTTGCTGAAGAAATCAATAAAAGAGCTATTAAAAACAATTTAACTTCCAATGTTTTGATTGAACTTAACATAGGGGAAGAAGAAAGCAAATTCGGAATAAATGAAGACAATATTTATGACTTTGTAAA
Organism: Sedimentibacter sp.; assembly: GCA_035270885.1. Taxonomy (GTDB): domain Bacteria; phylum Bacillota; class Clostridia; order Tissierellales; family Sedimentibacteraceae; genus Sedimentibacter. The sequence continues at coordinate 2,429 of DATESJ010000181.1, forward strand.
AAACATGGAACAGTTTGAAAACATAAAAGTACTTGGATTAATGACGGTTGCCCCATTTTGTGAGGACCCTGAGGATGTAAGGTGGGTTTTCAAAAAAATGAAGAATATAAATGATAAAATTTCAACCATGAATTTAAGAAATACAGAAATGAAATATTTGTCCATGGGCATGACAAATGATTATGAAGTAGCTATTGAGGAAGGCTCTAACATTATTCGTATCGGAACAGCCATATTTGGAGCCAGAAAATATAAGGAGGAAGATTAAATGGGTATGATGGACAAAGTAAAGGACTTCATAGGCATCACAGACTTGGAAGAAGACTATGAGGAGGATGTTGTTGCTGAAGGAGCAGAAAGCAACAGAAATGAAAGAATGGAAACCTATACAAGGAAAAACAATGTAATCAAGGTTCATTCTAACGCTGATATGAAAGTCTTTATATGTGAGCCGGAAAAATATGAGGATTGCACAAAAGCTGTTGATGAAATTAAAAACAGAAAAGTTGTAGTTCTTAATATTGAAGGAATGGAACTTGAAAACCAAAAGCAAGTATTTGAATTTATCAAGGGTGCTGTTTATGCTTTGGAAGCAAGCATTCAGAAAGTATCAAACGGGATATTCGTTTTAGCTCCCAACAATGTACAAATTGACGGAAGATTAAGCGACAGATTTGAAAGAAATTTCTACTACGGAAAATAAGGAGCATTTATGCATACAATAAAAATATCTCTTGGCCTACTATTTAGAATCATTGATTCTTTAATATTGGTTAGAGTATTATTAACATTTTTCCCAACCCTACAATCGTCAAGAATTTCCTACTTTATTTATCAGATGACTGAGCCAATATTGGCTCCTTGCAGAGCAATTTTAAATAAACTAGGTTTAGGCATGGGAATGATAGACTTTTCTCCTATATTGGCTTTTGTAATATTGAATATATTGCAAAACTTGATATATGCCCTATAGGCGGAAACTCCACAAGGAGAAATATGAAAGATTTAGAAAGATACTATGATTTCATCAAAGATGATGAAACAAGAAATACAGCAAAAAAAATAGCAGATAAAGCTTTGTATGTTAATAAAAATTATATGACTGCAGTAACTGAATTCATAAATCCATATATTGCAGAAATATGTATACCTCTTATAAAAAATTATGATATAAAATTTGAAATTTTCCCCTCATATGAAAATTGTGAGAGGAAAGTTTTCATTTTATACCCCGAGTATTCAGAACCTTTAGATGAAAATGATTTTATTACTGGAATTCGAATTTATAACAAATCTAAATTCAAAAAACTAAACCATAAAGATTATTTAGGTGCATTAATGTCATTAGGCATAGATAGAAACAAAACAGGTGATATTTATGTCTATGATGATTATGGAGATATAATTGTACATAATGATATTGCTGATTATATAATTTACAATTTGGATAAAATAGGTCATAATAAAATAGAAACAGAAAAAATACTATTAAATCAGGTTAGTTTTAAAGAACAGGAACATGAAATTGTAAATATTATCACTTCATCTATGCGTATTGACAATATTGTAAAACACCTTACTAATTCATCAAGAGAAAAAGCAGCTCTTATAATAAAATCAGGTAATGTTAAGAATAATTTCACACCTGAAGAAAGAGTCAGCGCTGAATTAAAAGAAGGGGACCTCTTGTCAATAAGTAAGGCTGGTCGGTTTAAAATAGCTAAAATTAATGGTACAACAAAAAGCGGAAAGCTAAAAGTTCAAGTTAAACATTATGTATAGTAGGAGCATTTATGAATATTGTAGCAGCAATTATAATTATTATTTCCATAGTATCTGACCAACTGACAAAATTTTGGGCAATGGACGTATTAAAAAATGGCGATTCAATTAAAATAATAGGAAATTTCTTGCGTTTTACCTATGCAGAAAACAAAGGTGCCGCATTTAGTATATTACAAAATCAAAGGACGTTTTTTCTTGTTATAACTCTTGTAATGCTTGTATTCTTAGGGTATATTTATTTTAAAACAAAGAATATCACAAAATTATCTAAGTTATCTATTGCAATGATTGCAGGTGGTGCTCTAGGCAACTTTATTGACAGGTTTCGCTTAGGATATGTTGTAGATTTTATAGACGTACGTTTTGGTGAATTTTATAATTTTCCGGTATTTAACATAGCAGACAGTTTTGTAGTATGCGGAACAATACTTATGATAATTTTAATTTTGTTTAATAAGTTTGAAACTATTGATAGCAATGAATGATTTTAATTTGAAGGATAATTAATATGGATAATATAGAGGATGCAGAAGTAATTGTAGATATAGATTGTTTTGAAGATTCTGAAGACATAGAAGAAATAGATGACATTGGAGATGAGAAGGAAATCATCTTAGTTTCAGATGAAGAAAATCAAAGGATAGATGTGTTTATATCACAAAAATTAAATGATATATCGAGAAATTCTGTGCAAAAGCTTATTATAGATAAAAATATAACTGTTAATGAAAAAGAAATAAAAGCAAACTATAAAGTTAAAATAAAGGATAAAATAAAAATAATAATTCCTCCTCCTGAAATGTTAGATGTTGAGGCAGAAAATATTCCACTTGATATTGTATATGAAGATGATGATTTAGCTCTAGTAAACAAACCACAGGGAATGGTAGTTCATCCTGCTCCGGGACATTATTCAGGTACCTTGGTAAATGGACTTATGTATCATCTTAAAAACCTATCAACCATTAATGGTGTAATGCGTCCAGGTATTGTTCACAGATTGGATAAAAATACTTCAGGTTTAATGTTAGTGGCCAAAAATGATAAATCACACAATTTTTTAGCTCATTGTTTAAAAGAGCATTCAATAAATAGAATTTACTATGCATTAGTTGAAGGCAACATTAAAGAAGATGAAGGTGAAATAAATGCACCTTTGGGAAGAAGTGAAAAAGAC
>DATESJ010000182.1:0-3980 GCA_035270885.1 Sedimentibacter sp.
CATAGGAGGGTAAATAATGGCTCTTGTAACATCTAAAGAAATGTTTAAAAAGGCATATGAAGGTAATTATGCTGTAGGTGCCTTCAATGTAAACAACATGGAAATTATCCAAGGAATTGTGGATGCAGCAAAACAAGAAAATGCACCGCTTATACTTCAAGTTTCAGCGGGAGCAAGAAAGTATGCAAATCCTATTTATTTAAGAAAGCTTGTGGAAGCAGCAATTGAAGACACAGGATTAGACATTTGTCTTCACTTGGATCATGGTGAAGATTTTGAAATATGCAAGCAGTGTGTAGATGATGGTTTCACATCTGTAATGATCGATGGTTCTAAATATCCTTTTGAAGAAAATGTAGCGCTAACTAAAAGAGTGGTAGAATATGCTCACTCTAAGGGAGTTGTTGTTGAAGCGGAGCTTGGAAAATTAGCAGGCGTAGAGGATTCAATAAATGTAAGTGCTAAGGATGCTACATATACAGACCCAGATCAGGCTTATGAGTTTGTTAAGAGGACAGGGGTTGACTCATTGGCAATTGCAATTGGAACAAGCCATGGAGCCTATAAATTTAAAGGCGATCCAAGTTTAGACTTTGAGAGATTAGAAACTATATGTAAACTTCTTCCTGATTTCCCAATAGTTTTGCATGGTTCATCATCGGTGCCAAGAGAATTTGTAGACTTATGCAACAAATACGGTGGACAAATACCTGGAGCTGCAGGAGTTCCAGAAGAAATGCTAAGACGAGCAGCTCAAATGGGAGTATGTAAAATTAATATAGACACAGATTTAAGACTTGCGCTTACTGCATGTATCAGACAATATTTTGTTGAACATCCTTCTGAATTCGACCCAAGAAAATACTTAGGTCCAGGAAGAACAGCAATTAAAGATATGGTTGCCCATAAAATGAGAGATGTTTTAGGATGCAGCAATAAAAGATAAATGAAATGACAAGGGATCTTCCCTTGTCATTATTCTATTAGATCATTTATATAGGTTGAAACATAATTTTTGTCAACTGTTATAACGGCAAAATATGTTTCATTTTCACTTTGGATTTCCTTTTCAATCAAACTAACCAGGTCTTGTGATTTCATATCACAATCTACCGGAACAAGTACATCAAATATTAAATTTGTATGGGTTTCTCCTTTTACAACTCTAAAATCATGTATTGTCAGTCTTTCATCGATAGACTTTATTTTTTCTTCTGTCATACTTTTTAATGCATTTATTTCTTTATCATCAGTAATTATAGGGTCTAAGTGAATTACAAGATTAATATTTAATTCTCTTGCGAAATCTCTTTCAATATTATCAATTAAATCATGAGCTTTCATTATATCTTCCTTTGCGTCAACTTCTGCATGTACTGTTGCAAAGTATCTATTAGGTCCATAATTATGCACCACAAGGTCATGGATATTTAATATGCCATCATAGGTCAAAATTTTATCTTCTATAGATTTAACAAAATCCTCATCAGGCATTTCACCAAGTAATGGATTTAATATATCCTTTAGTATTTCATATCCTGAATACAAAATAAATATAGCTACTAATACTCCCACATACCCATCAATTTCAAAGCCTGTTGCTCTTGATATGAATAATGATATAAGTACAACTGCCGTAGAAATTACATCATTTCTTGAATCTGTAGAAGATGCTATAATTGTTGAGGATGCAATTTTACTACCTAATTTATTATAAAATAAACTTAGCCATAGTTTTATTAAAATAGAAAGTATCAGAACTATAACCATAGCAAGAGAAAATGTAGTTATTGAAGGATTCATGATTTTATCAAAGGATGATTTAATAAGTTCAACTCCAACAAGCAATACTGCAATTCCCAAAATAAGCCCTGTCAAATATTCCACCCTAGCATGTCCGAAGGGATGGTCCTTGTCAGCAGGTTTGCCGGAAATTTTAAAACCAATAAGTGTAATTACAGAAGAAGCTGCATCGGATACATTATTAACACCGTCAGCCATTACAGAAATACTGTTAAATAAAAAACCTGTCACTATTTTACCTACACTTAAAAGAATATTTGCAATTAATCCTACAATACTTGATGTTACACCGTAGGATTCCCTTACTTTTGGATCATTGACATTTTCATAATCTTTAATAAACATTTTAATAATAAAATTAGTCATTGTATTCTTCCTCAATTAAATAAAATTTTCCATACAAGACTTCTAGTTTTACCTTTAAGTCATTATATTCATTGTATTTTCTATTGTATTCATCTAAATTTAATTCATACGAATTAGTATTCAATATATTTTCCAGTTCAATAATTTTTTCTTCTGTTTCCAATATATTGTTTTCAAGCTTTTCCTTGTCTCTTTTTGCTTTTTCTATATTCCTTACTTCTTCTTTTTTTCTTAAATATTCTTCTTTCCCCGTTGAAATCTCTTTGTTTTGCTCTATTGTAATTTGGTTTTCCACCAGTCTTTGCTTTTCTTGCTTATAACTTTCATAATCAAATTCATACATTTTAAATAATTTGTTTTCTATTTCTCCGATGCAGGTAGCTATTTTATCAACAAAGTATCTGTCGTGAGATACAAAAAGAATTGTTCCTTCATAATTAATGAGGTTTTCCTCCAATATCTCCCTTGATTCAATATCCAAGTGATTGGTAGGCTCATCAAGAATTAAGGTATTCACCTTTTCATAGATAAGCATCCCTAACATAAGTCTCGATTTCTCCCCTCCGGATAAGGTGCTTATATGTTTAAATACATCGTCACCTGCAAATAAAATCTTAGCTAGTTCTCTTCTTGCTTCACTGATAGATATTCCATAGCGGTATGAAAAGTAGTCAACTATTGAAATATCTTCTCTGTCAAAAGAAATTTCCTGCGAAAGATAGCCGATTTTAACATTGGATCCTATTTTTACAAGTCCATTGTCACTTGGTATTTCTTCTAATATAATTTTTATTATTGTGGATTTTCCTGTTCCATTTTCCCCTAAAATACACATTGAGTCCTTATAAAACAAGGTAAAGCTTAAATTGCTAAAGAGTTTTTTTGAACCATATTTTTTACTTATATTATCTACTATAATTACTTCCTTGCCAGTTCTTGATACTCCCTTAATATTAAAATCAGCTGTTTTCTTGTCTACTATAGGCTTTTTGATTAATTCAATTTTTTCTAACCTTTTTTCTAATCCTTTTGCCCTTTTGTACATTTTATCACTATCCCGCATCTCTCCCCAAATGCGATATCTTTGGATTTGTTCTTCCATCTTGTTTACTTTTTTCTGTTGGCTTTCATATTCCTTCATAGCCTGCAAAAATCGAAGTTCTTTTTCTGTTACATACTTTGTGTAATTTCCATAGTAAATTTGAACCCCATCACTCTGAAGTTCAATTATTTTATTTGCAACTCTATCAAGGAAGTATCTGTCATGGGAAACAATAACCATTGTTCCTTCATAAGAATTTAAATACTCTTCAAGCCATTCCACAGACTTAATATCCAAATGATTTGAGGGCTCATCTAAAAGAAGTAGTTCAGGTTCTTCCAATAAAATTTTACCTAAAATTATCCTTGTCTTTTCACCGCCGCTTAATAAATTAAATTTTCTTTTTTGCATTTCTTCATTTATTTCAAGGCCGTTCATAATTTTGTTTATTTTCTCATTAATATTGTAACAGCCTGATATTTCAAACAATTCATGAATTTCACCATATTGTATAACTGCCTTGTTAAGCTCATCCTCTGATAAAAACTCAAAAGTCTTTTCTAACTTCTCCATTTGGGTTTTTAATTGGTGGGCCTTTTCAAATGCCATATTCAAAACATCCATGACAGTATTGTCGTGACTATAGTTTGGTATTTGCTCCAAATAGCCTATGGTAAGCCCTTTTCGTTTATGAACCTGACCTGTATAATTCTCGAAGCCTGCCAATATCTTCATTAATGTAGTCTTGCCTGTTCCGTTTCTTCCGATT